>NZ_JAXOFU010000004.1:0-257823 GCF_036409425.1 Virgibacillus sp. MG-45
GATTTACCTTACCTTTTTGTTTTATACTTCTTTACACAAGATATTGTACGTCATCAAATTCGATCGAGAAGCAGCCCAACTCGATCGAGGAGCAGCCAAATTCGATCGAGAACCACCCCAACTCGATCGAGAAGCCTCCCAAACGATCAAGAACCACTCGAATTCGATCGAGAAGCCTCCCAAGATCAAGAATCCCTACTTCGCTGCCCGTTTTTAGCTTTTTCCTTAACCTTCTTTCGTATGCTCGAATATCATTTATATAAGAATGCTTTTAATCAGGTGGTATCATGGTCAATCGGGCTGTAAAAGAGGTGATTGGGTCCTGGATTCAGGCCACCGGTACGGTCATCGCTGCAATTGGGGTAACCCCATCTAAACTAATATCCAAGGAAATGGGATATGACCTTGACCTTTGGGGGAACGTGCTGCAAGCTTCGGGAAATGCCTTGCAAGCGAATGGAGAGCTTTCATTAAATAAAATTGCCAATGAAATTCAAGCGATTGGGAATATATCTGTTGTCACAGGGTTTTTAGCAAATGATGAATCCAAACTAAAGGATGTACTGATTATAAAAGGTGATTTACTTCAGGCGCTTGGTGGAGGCATTATATCTGTTGTTGATTTTGAACGCAGAGAATCAGAGGAACAAATTATTATTATTCTAGGGAATGTGTTGCAAACGATAGGAAATTCCATTCAAGCAATTGGTGCGAAGTATGAGCTGAAGGATGGTAAAGAAATGAAGCAAAAAGGGAAAACGTTCATTTTAGTTGGAAGCTGGATTCAAGCTACAGGATCTGTTATTGCAGCGATTGGACTATTTTAGCATTTTGAAAATAAAACACTGCTTGCAAAAAGAAATCGATCGTGTAGTCTTTTTTCGCACTATACGATCGATGTTTACTTTGTCCACCCACTTAACTAAGATGGTATACTATTGATTCATATGGCTGAAGTTCAACCATTTCCACTAAACTGCAATGGTCACTATCATTGCTTATAATGAGCGTGGCTTTTTTCTCCATCCACTGCTTCTTAGGAAGGGTTATCGATACATGCTCCTTACTAAAATTGCTAAGCACGAGTAAATACTCACCCTGCCATTCTCGAACATAGGCGAAAATCGCATCATGGTTTGGCAGGAGTAGCTGATACGATCCATGCGTCATGATTGGCATCTTTTTCCGCAGTTGAATGAGCTTGCGATAATAATGAAAGATGGAGTTCGGATCATTTCTTGCAGCTTGCACGTTAATTTCCTTATAATTAGGATTTACTTGAATCCAAGGATTTCCCCTCGTGAAGCCGGCATGCTGGCTTTTATCCCACTGCATTGGTGTACGGGCATTGTCCCTTGATTTTTGATGGATTGCCCTGAGAACCTCGTTTGGATCGCTGCCATTAGCAATTTTTTCATGATACATATTGATTGTTTCGATATCCTGATAATCATCAATTGATTCAAAGGATACGTTTGTCATACCGATTTCTTCCCCTTGGTATATATAAGGGGTTCCCTTCATGAAGTGGAGGGTAGTTGCTAGCATTTTAGCAGCTTTCTCCCGATATTCTGCGTCATTTCCAAATCGGGATACAATACGTGGTTGATCATGGTTATTCCAATACAGACTATTCCAGCCTTCGTCTGCGAGAGCTAGCTGCCATTTTGATAGAATTAGTTTTAATTCAACGAGTGACCATGCTTTCAAGTCCCATTTACCACCGGGGCCTGAGTCAATATCCATATGCTCAAAATGAAAAACCATGTCCAATTCCTTACGATGTTCTGCTGTATAAAGCTTTCCTTCCTCAGGTGTAACTCCAGGCATTTCTCCAACCGTCATGACATCGTACTTGGCTAAGACCTGTTCATGCATTTCTTGTAAATAGGGATGGACTTTTGGACCATTCATAAAATACGCATGACCAGAAGCGTACTTTTTGCCAGAAACAGCTTCTCCGTCTGGTAACGCTGGGTCCTTGGAAATGAAATTGATGACGTCCATCCGAAATCCATCAATGCCTTTATCGAGCCACCATCGCATCATATCATACAATTCCAGTCGAACGTTTTTGTTTTCCCAGTTTAAATCCGGTTGTTTTTTAGAAAATAAATGTAAATAATATTCATCTGTTTCTGCACTGTACTGCCAAGCAGAACCGCTAAAGGCTGCTTCCCAGTTATTCGGTTCTTTGCCATTTTTACCAGGACGCCAAATATAATAATCTCGGTAAGGATTTTCTTTATCTTTGCGCGCTTCGATGAACCAAGGGTGCTCATCAGAAGTGTGATTAATGACTAAATCCATAATTAACTTCATACCACGCTTATGAATCTCGGCAAGCATTTCCTCCCAGTCTTTTAACGTACCAAACTCGTGCATGATTGCTTTATAGTCACTAATATCATATCCATTATCATCATTTGGAGATTGATACACTGGTGATAGCCATATTACATCAATTCCAAGCTCTTTTAAATAATCAAGTCGAGAAATAATTCCGCGAATATCACCGATACCATCTCCATTTGAGTCTTGAAAGCTACGAGGGTATATTTGATAAACTACACTTTCCTTCCACCATTGGTTACTCATGTAAAACGTCCTTTCTCTCCATTATTGGTTCTGTTTCAACATTCGGAAGCCATATGCCGGCATTTGCAAGGTCGATTGCGCTGCTAACTCTAAAGACTGCTCAACAAAAGCATTGTCTTTAAAGTAGATTTCCTGAAAAAACCCACTGTAGGGTGTTTGGATGGTTTTAGCGTCGCTGCTGTTATTAATAAAAATAACAAACCTTTCCGATTGTGATTTTCGTTCATAGGCAATTACTTGTGAAGAATCATCTGTCAACGAGAAATGGAAGCTTCCAGCATTCGCCAAAACTGGCTGATCTTTTCGAAGTTGAATGAGTGCTTTTACAAATTGGAATAATGGTTGATTTTGCTTTGAGTTATCCCAAACCATACATGCACGGCAGCCAGGGTCCTGTCCGCCCGCCATACCGATTTCATCTCCATAATAAATGCATGGCGTGCCAACAAAAGTCATTTGAAATAAGTAAAGAAGCTTCACACGCTCTATATTTCCATTTGCTAGTGTGAGAACTCGAGGCGTGTCATGACTATCAAGTAAATTAAAGGCAACTTCATTAACATGGGCAGGATATTGATGTAACACGTCAGTAATGTTGTTTGCGAATTGGCTTGCCGAGATCTGCTCGGAGGCAAAAAAGTCGATCATATTGGTTGTGAATGGATAGTTCATCACCGCATCAAATTGATCACCAAGCAGCCATGGCATTGCATCATGCCATATTTCACCTAAAATATAGGCCTCTGGTTTGACTCGTTTTACCTCATCCCGAAATGCACGCCAAAAAGAGTGATCTACTTCATTTGCAACATCTAGCCGCCAACCATCTATATCAAACTCCTCGATCCAATACCTCGCCACCTTTAGCAAGTATTGCTTTACTTGCTCATTAGCTGTGTTTAGCTTTGGCATTGTTGCTTCAAAGGCAAACGTATCGTAGTTTGGTTTTGGTTTTGTCCCTACTGGGAAATTCCATAGATGAAACCAGTCCTGATAATCGGATGCTTGTTGGTTCTTTAATACGTCCTGAAAAGGCTCAAAATAAAAGCCGCTATGATTAAATACTGCATCAAGCATCACTTTTATGCCGCGCTGATGGCATTCCTCTACAAGCGTTCGAAATGTTTCTTTATCTCCAAACTGCGGATCAATCTCAAAGTAGTCAATCGTATCATATTTATGATTGGATTTCGCTTTAAATATAGGAGTGAAATAAAGGCCAGTAATCCCCAAATCCACTAAGTAATCCAAATGATCGATAACCCCTTGAAAGTCTCCACCAAAAAAATTAGTAGGTGTAGGTTCTACTTTTCCCCATGGTAAGGTTCCGGCTGGATCGTTGGAAGAATCCCCGTTGGCAAAGCGTTCAGGAAAAATTTGATACCAAACGGTGTTTTTAACCCAAGTTGGAGCTGCAAACAGATCAGCCTTATTCATATAAGGAAAGCAAAAATAAAAGGCCGTATCAGTTGGAGCCGTTGGAAACCAGCCACGTTCTGTGTAATAAAGTGTTTCTGTTTGATCACTACATCGGAAGCCATAGCGCATCCTTCTAAATTCTGGCTGTACCGCAACAAACCAATAATCGTATAAATCTGTCGAACCAGATTTTTTCATAGCAATGGTTTCATATAACCATTTTCCTTCATTCCATATGTATGGATCACCGTACACCAATGCTACAGCATCGACATCATTTCGTTTTGTTCTTAAAAAGATATGTAAGGTTGTTTCATTATAGGCATATGCCCAATTTTCCTTTGGACGATGGTAGATTGCTTCTTTAATCATAGCTCTCTCTCCTTTAGACAATCGTTTGCGCTATTAAACTAAATAAATACAATATAAGGAAGTCGATAGTACTGTTTGTCTTTTTTAGTATAGCAGTAATCTAAAGAAAATGTAAGCGTTAACGATGTTGTTATAACAATATAATTAATTTAAATTATTTGCTTGAAAAAATTAATAAACGATGTATAATAACTATTAAGTGGATTGTGCAAACGTTTTCGCAAAATGTGCGCATTCATGTAAAGAAAAAATTAGGGGAGGTTATTTAATTGAAGAAGTGGTTTAGTTTTTTCTTAGTATTTATACTTGCGATTGGATTATTAACTGCATGTGGTCCTGATGAGGCAGAGGAATCGAATGGTTCTGATGATAAGGCGAATGAGGAAAAAGCTGGGGATATGCCAGAAAAACCTGAAAAGCTTCTTTTATGGGTGAATGCAGAAGAAAAGCAAGAAGAAGCTGTTAAACAGATTACAGAAAAGTACACAGAAGAAACAGGAATTAAGGTGGATCTTGTTCCGGTCGATATGCTTGATCAAGTAGAAAAGCTAGATGTTGAAGGTCCAGCAGGAAACGGTCCAGATATTATTTTTCAACCACATGATCGAATTGGAGACCTTGTATTGCGTGGCTTAGTGGAGCCGGTTGATTTCGGAGATTCTGAAAGCGAATACACAGATACTGCACTTGATGCGGTCACATATGATGGCGATTATTGGGGCTTCCCGGCTGTAATTGAAACATATGCAATGTATTACAATAAAGCATTAGTGAAAGAAGAGCCAACAACTATGGAAGCGATTATGGAAATCGCAGAAAAAGATACAGATGCTAGTCAAGACAAATATGGATTTTTAATGGAAGCTGCAAATTTCTATTTTGTGTATCCATTCTTCTCCGGTAACGGTGCTTATGTATTTGCAAATAATGATGGAACATATGATATTTCAGATATTGGTCTTAATAATGAAGGGGCTATAAAAGGTGGAAACTTAGTTCAATCATGGTTTAACAATGGCTATATTCCACAAGATTTAACACCAGATATTATGAATGGACTATTTAAAGAAGGAAAAGTATCCACTGTATTGAATGGACCTTGGATGGTACGTGAATATAAGGATGCGCTCGGTGATGATTTAGGAACTGTCCCACTTCCAATTCTAGATAATGGTGAGCATGCCAAATCATTTGTTGGGGTTAAGTCATACATGCTATCCTACTACTCTGAAAATAAAGAGTGGGCACAGGATCTAATGAAATTTATTACAAATAAAGAAAATGCGATGACATACTATGATGTTGCAGGTGAAATGCCTCCTCGTAATGATGCATTGGAGAATCCAGTGATTTCAGAGGATCCAATATTTGCAGCATTTGCAGAGCAAACAACGTATGGTGAACCGATGCCAAGTGTGCCAGCAATGCAACAGGTATGGGATCCGATCAATGATGCGCTTAGCTTTATTTCAAAGGGCGAGCCTGTAAAAGAGGTTTTAGCAGAAGCGGTGCAAACAATTCACGATCAAATTGAAGCGTCTGGAGCCAAGTAATAGAGAATATATTTGTAATTGTATGGGGGCGAACGCCCTCATACCTCTTATTTTAGCTAGAGAAGCATTCACCAATTTTCAATTGCACGCTTAGGAGGAAACGCGCATGGATAACGATAAAGTGAATAGGAAGGGCGGTATGAGTAGACCTCGAAATCTTGCAACCTTGCTATCTATTATTTTCCCAGGGCTTGGCCAGTTATACAATCGTCGAATATTAAAAGCATTTCTATTCTTTGTTATTGCGATATCATTTTTAGTCGCGACTTGGGATTACATTGACATAGGGATATGGGGGCTATTTACTTTAGGGACGATCCCTAGAGAACACCATTCAATTCAACTTTTGTTACAAGGATTAATCGCTTTAATTGTCCTCGTCTTTGGTGTATCTATCTACATCTTTAATATTATGGACGCGCGAAAGGAAGCTATCTCTCGTGAAAATGGCGTACCAAAGCAGACGCTGTTAAAAGGGGTTACAAGTTTCTATGATCGCGGCTTCCCGTATTTTATGATTTTACCAGGACTTGTCATGCTAATTTTTATTGTCGTACTGCCTTTATTATTTATGCTAACCCTCGCTTTTACTGATTATAATCAGTATAATGCACCACCTCGAAATCTATTGAATTGGGTAGGATTCGATAATTTTACCGCGCTTATGAATGTAGGAATATGGAAAAATACATTTTTAAATGTTTTTACTTGGACGATCGTTTGGACTGTTGTTGCAACGACACTACAAATCACGCTTGGTTTATTCCTTGCAATATTAGTGAATGACAAACGGGTAAAATTCAAACGAACAATTCGAACCATTCTTATTTTGCCTTGGGCCGTACCAGCATTTGTTTCCATACTAATCTTTTCTGCATTATTTAATCCTACCTTTGGAGCGATTAATCGGGATTTGTTGAGTCAAATTAATGTCATGATTCCCTGGCTATCTGATCCATTTTGGGCTAAGACTGCATTAATAATGATTCAAACATGGCTTGGATTTCCGTTTGTTTTTGCCTTGTTTACAGGTGTGCTCCAAAGTGTTCCAGCAGATATGTATGAAGCTGCAGATGTAGATGGTGGATCCAGATGGCAAAAATTTCGACACATTACGTTTCCGCATCTTTTATACGCAACAGCCCCGCTTCTAATAATGCAGTATGCTGGTAATTTTAATAACTTTAATATCATCTACTTATTTAATGAGGGAGATCCAGCAGTACGCGGACAAAATGCAGGAGGCACAGATATTTTAATTTCATGGGTTTATAAGCTGACATTTGAAACAAACAATTACAACATGGCAGCGGCAGTTACGATCATTATGGGATTACTCATATCTGTATTTGCATTTTTTCAATTCCGAAAAACAGCAGCCTTTAAAGAGGAGGGACGTTACTAATGGCAATGAATCGAAAAACCAAATCAAAAATTGAAGTGACGTTCATCTATTTGTTTTTTATCGTGATGTTTATCATTATCGGTTATCCGCTTTTTTGGGCGATTATGATGAGTTTAAATCCAGGGACAAATATGCTAGTTACGGATTTGTTTCCGGAGAATCCAACTTTAGAGCATTATAAATGGTTATTTACGAATCCGCGAAGCGACTATTTAATTTGGTATAAAAATAGCTTGTTTGTCGCAGTTCTAAATGCATTTGGTTCGGTTGTTATTACTTCTTTAATTGCGTATGCGTTTTCTCGTTATAAGTTTATTGGTAGAAAATATGGACTATACATGTTTTTACTGCTGCAAATGTTCCCTGCATTAATGGGGATGGTAGCACTTTATATTTTGTTAAATACAATCGGATTAACCGATTCATTATGGGGATTATTAATCATTTATTTAGGTGGACAAATACCGTTTAATGCGTGGCTTGTGAAAGGTTATTTTGATACGATTCCGAAAGAATTAGATGAAGCGGCAAAGATAGATGGAGCTGGCCATTTACGTATTTTTTGGACGATTATGCTTCCGTTAGCAAAGCCAATACTCGCAGTTGTCGCGCTCTTTAATTTTATGGCGCCATTTATGGACTTTTTGCTACCAAGAATTGTATTAACAAGTCCAGAAAACTTCACCTTAGCATTAGGACTGTTTAATTTTATAAATGATCAATTCTCTACGAATTTCACACGTTTTGCGGCTGGAGCAATCTTGATAGCTGTGCCAATCGCATTAGTGTTTTTACTTTTGCAGCGTTATTTAATTTCTGGGTTAACCTCTGGAGCTACAAAAGGATGAGTCATTAAAGAAATTGAAGGTACATGATGATACAACAGAATATTTTGCAGGAGGTACACATCATGCTTGAGGATACTAGCTTTGCAATTCACCCTGAAAAAGAGAATGGAACAAGGAATCAAGCTTTTTCAGATATTGGAAAGCTTCTAACGGTTGGAAAGAAAGCAGATTATCATTTATTTCATTGTGAGGGTGGAGAAGTAGCAATTCGTTTTTATCGTGATGATATCGTAAGAATTGTCATGAATCCTCTCTCGGCCCCCCGCATGGAAGTGTCAAAAGCAGTGATTGCACAACCGCAAAAGGTGGCTGTAAAGGAAACGGAAGATGTGAAGGAATATAAGCTGGAAACAAATCGATTACGTCTTCATATTCAAAAAGCGCCTTTTCGCATTTTAATAACTGACCAAAATGGAAGTCATCTAGTTGCAGAAGCAGCGCTTGGAATGGGCTCGAAAGCAAACGGGGAAGTAATCGCATATAAAGCATTACAAGAAAAGGACCATTTCTATGGATTTGGTGAGAAGACGGGTCACCTTGATAAACGAGGTGAGAAATATGAAATGTGGAATTCAGACGTTTATGCACCACATAATCCTGAAACCGATCCGTTATATGAGTCGATCCCTTATTTTATGACGCTGCGCGAAGGAAGTGCACATGGGATCTTTTTTGATAATACGTATCGAACTTTTTTTGATATGGGTTCCCATGAGTCGTATTATTCGTTTAAAGCAGAGGGTGGACAGCTGGATTACTATGTGTTTGCAGGACCAGAGCCTAAGACGGTACTAGAACAGTACACCTATCTTACTGGAAGAATGCCGCTTCCTCCCAAATGGGCACTTGGCTATCATCAGTCACGCTATAGCTATGAAACGGAAGAAGAGGTTCGTGAGCTAGCAGACCAATTTATCGCTCGGGATATTCCGCTTGATGTTATCCATTTGGACATCCATTACATGAATGGGTATCGCGTATTTACCTTTGATCAGGATCGGTTTCCAAATCCGGAAAAGCTAATCACTGATTTGCGTGAGATGGGAATTCGAGTCGTTCCAATTGTTGACCCAGGAGTGAAGAAGGACGCAGAATATCCGATTTATCAAGAAGGCGTGAATCAGGATCTGTTCTGTAAATATATTGAAGGAGATATTTACTTTGGTGAGGTGTGGCCTGGTGTAAGTGCCTTTCCTGACTTTACCGATGAGAAAGCACGTAAATGGTGGGGAGAAAAGCATGCTTTTTACACGAAGATGGGCATCGAAGGTATTTGGAATGATATGAATGAGCCGGCTGTCTTTAATGAAACAAAGACAATGGATGTAAATGTCATGCACCGTAACGATGGGGATCCAACAACACACCGCGAACTGCACAATGTATATGGCTTTTTAATGGGACAGGCAACATATGAAGGATTAAAAGAACAGTTAGAAGGTAAACGCCCATTCTTGCTTACGCGAGCAGGCTACGCTGGTGTGCAACGCTATGCAGCAGTGTGGACTGGTGATAATCGAAGCTTTTGGGAGCATTTGCAAATGGCATTGCCGATGATTATGAACCTTGGAATATCGGGCGTTCCATTTGCTGGTCCTGATGTAGGTGGATTTGCACATGATACAAATGCAGAGCTGCTTACACGCTGGACACAGGTTGGGGCGTTTACACCTTACTTCCGCAACCATTCTGCAATCGGCTTCCGTTATCAAGAGCCGTGGCAATTTGGAGAAAAATATGAAGCGATTATTAAAAAGTATATTCGCATGCGGTATGAATGGATGCCACAGCTTTATTCATTGTTTTATGAGGCGAGTAAAACTGGACTCCCTGTAATGCGCCCATTACTTATGGAGTTTCCACGCGATGAGAAAACGTATAATATTAATGATCAGTTTATGCTTGGAGATAATGTAATGATTGCGCCAATTATGATGCCGTCCGTTACAGATCGCGCGGTATATTTCCCAGCTGGGATGTGGATCGATGTGGAAACAGGTGCAACCTATGAAGGAAACAAAACACATCTTATCCATGCAGCACTTGATAAGTTACCAATTTTTGTGAAACGTGGCTCAGCTATTATGCAAACGGTGTGGGAATCAAATAAAGAAAAAGCATATAAGATATTAATGTTACATGTGTTTGCTGGAGAAGATGGTGATAGCTATCAATTTACGTATTATGATGATGATGGCGAAACATTTGCTTTTGAAAATGGAGACTATTTACAGCTAAATATAGACATTCGTTCTACAGCTGAGCGTATTACTTTATCAGTAGAAAAAAGTGGCGCATATATACCACCATACCATGAAATAAATCTAATGTTAGTAGGGCGAAAAGAAGGACAGCATGTTATAATAAATGGGGAAAAATGCAAAGGTAATCCTGTGATAACACTTGTATAATGATAACTTAATTGAAGGGTAGGGGGTGGATGTATGGTAACCATTAAAGATGTAGCAAAGGCCAGTGGAGTATCCCCCTCTACGGTTTCGAGAGTAATTGCGGATAATTCTAGAATAAGCTTAGAAACAAAAAAGAAAGTACGAAAGGTAATGAAGGAATTAGGATATCATCCGAATATTAACGCGCGTAACTTGGTTGTGAAATCAACGAAAGCGATTGGCGTAATAATGCCTTCATCTACAAATAAAGCGTTACAAAATCCGTTTTTTCCAGAAATATTACGGGGAATTGGCTCAGTTATCCATGAAATGCAATATTCGCTGTCATTATCTACTGGTGAAACGGAAGAAGAGATTTTTGAAGAAGTACAACGAATGGTTTACGGAAGCTACGTGGATGGGTTAATCCTACTTTATTCTCGTGTCGATGATCGGTTAATGAAATTTCTGCATCAGCAAGACTTTCCTTTTGTTATTGTCGGGAAGCCTTATGAGCATGAACAAGAAATTACCCACGTCGATAATGATAATTTTCGGGCAGGAAAAGAAATAACGAATTATTTAATTGAGCAAGGCCATCAAAAAATTGCGTTTATCGGTGGTTCCACTGATTTATTTGTAACAATGGATCGGGAAGCAGGCTATGAAGCTGCATTAAAGCAGGCAGGTCTTGTTAGCTCACAAGAATATAAAATTCATACGGAATTTTTGGAATCAGGAGGACGTGAAGCAGTAGGGAATTTGTTCTCGCTTCGTGATCGACCAACAGCTATTGTTGTGAGTGACGATTTAATTAGTCTTGGTGTGCTCAGTATGCTAAAGGAATTCAAATGCTCTGTTCCGGACGATATTTCACTCGTTAGCTTTAACAATGTATATCTCTCGGAAATCACAAGTCCGTCTTTAACTACCGTTGATGTTAATATTTATGATTTGGGAGCGTACTCCGCTAAAGCATTAATTGAAAAGACGTTGAATAAAGGAGAACCTGCAAAGCGAATCATTATCCCACATCAAATTATTTATCGTGATTCCGTAAAAAAAATCAATAAAGTGTTATAGAAAAGCTAAGCCTGGTGGTTTAGCTTTTTTTGGCGCCTAAAAGGAGGGGTATGATGCGTAAATTCCTTATTCTATATACAAGTACTACAGGAAGTACGGAACAAATGGCAGAAGTGATGGAAGCCCATTTAAAAGCGAATAATCGTGAAGTAGAAATGCAGATGATTGATTTTTATCGACTACGTAAAGAATCGTTTACAACATATGATGCAGTTTTAATTGGAACATATACATGGAATAATGGGGAAACCCCTTATGAGATGGAGGATTTTCTAGACGAATTAGATAGATGCGATTTAAGTGGTCCTGTGTTTGCAGTTTTTGGTTCAGCCGATTCATTTTATGATACTTATGGTGTTGCAATTGATTTAGTTTATGACTTTTTACAGAACAAAAAGTGTAACTTAATGCCACAAACGTTGAAGGTTAACTTACAACCAAAGGAAGCTGATATTGCGAGCTGTAAAGATTTTGTGAATCAAGTTTTGGAAGTAATTCAACAATAAATAGAATCATATTATATATTTTCGTTCTTACATGATAAAATAAATGAACGTATCATCAAAAAAGGATAAGAGGATGTTATAAAATGGCAGAAGGTATATTGTCAAGAATAAAAGAAAGAATGACAATCTTTTCTAAAACGGAGAAAAAAATTGCAGCATATATATTGATGCATGCAGAGCTTATTCCAAATATAACTACAAAGGAATTAGCAAATAAAGCAAATGTTAGTGAAGCGAGTGTTATTCGTTTTGCAAAAGCAATCGGAATCGGTAGCTTTAAATCATTTAAAATTGCATTAGCGCAGGAACTAGTAACGAATGAAGAATATATTACTGACTTTTCCATTATTCAAAAAAAGGATTCTCCGTACGAATTATTTCAAAAAGTAGTCCACGTAAATAGAGGAGCAATTGATTTACTTTCCAGTTCTTTAGAAAAAAAAGAATTAGAGCGTGCAGTTCATGTATTAAAAAAAGCGCGCAAAATTATTTTTTTTGGTGTAGGCGGTTCATCCATTGCCGCAATGGATGCTATATATAAATTTACTAAGCTTGGATTTAGTGCGGAGTTTAGTCAAGACTTTCACTATATGCTTTCGCTTATTCCTTATTTGACCGATCAAGATGTTTTTGTAGCAATCAGTATGTCGGGGGAAACAAAGGATGTGCTTGATCTTGCACAGTTCGCACAAAAAAAAGGAGCAACATTAATAGCAATAACCAATATAAACAAATCTAGCCTTTATAAAAAAGCAAATATTAGACTTGCAACCCCTATTGTTGAAAAAGATTTTAGAGTTGGGAGCATCACTTCTAGGATGACACAATTGACCGTTATCGATAGCTTATATATTAGTTTGTTTAATAGCATTGGAAAAGGCGTTATTGAACAATATCAAGAAGCTAGAGAAGAAATGGTGAAACTAAGGAGGTAAAAATTTTAACATAAATGAAATTTTATTTCATAAAATACACATATAATATTGACTTTTAATTTCAAATTCTTGTAGAATGAAAATAGATAGAAAGGAAAGGAGGAGCGGTTCATATGTTAGAAAAGCTCGGAACAGAAAAGAGAAATAACGCTACTACTCATTTAGATGAAATGTCTGTATATGAGATTTTAGTTGCAATGAATGAAGAAGATGCAAAGGTTTCCAACGTTGTAAAAACGCAGCTATCACATATTGAAAAAGCAGTTCATGCTGTTATCCAATCCTTTAACAAGGGTGGTAGATTAATCTATGTAGGCGCGGGAACTAGTGGAAGATTAGGTGTTCTTGATGCCGTAGAATGTGTTCCTACATTCGGTTCCCCATCTGAGATGGTTCAAGGTTTAATTGCGGGTGGAATGAAAGCGTTTACTGTTGCGGTTGAAGGTGCAGAAGATGATGAGGAACTGGGAGTAACGGATTTAAAAGATATCCATCTTTCTGAAAATGACACTGTTATTGGAATTGCTGCTAGTGGGAGAACGCCCTATGTTATAGGTGCTTTAAAATATGCAAACGAGAAAAATTCTAACACCATCAGCATATCTTGTAATAAGGAGGCGAAAATGAGTGAGTTTGCAACGGTTTCAATTGAACTAGAAACAGGACCAGAAGTATTAACAGGTTCTACTAGATTAAAAGCTGGGACCGCACAAAAAATGGTGTTAAATATGATCTCCACCGCTTCGATGATTGGAATAGGAAAAGTATATCAAAATTTAATGGTTGATCTTAAACCTACCAATCAAAAACTAGAGGAAAGATCTAAACGAATCATTATGGATGCAACTGATGTCGATTACGAGACAGCAAATGCGTACTATGAAAAATCCAATCATCACGTTAAAACAGCAATTGTTATGATTCTACTACAATGTTCCAATGTGGAAGCACAGCGAAAAATCAAACAAGCGAATGGTTTTGTTCGTAAGGCGTTATCCAAATAAGGAGGGGTAGAAATGAGAAAAGAAGAGAAAATGGCTACAGACATATTAGAACAGGTAGGAGGCAAAGGAAATATACAACGAATCACTCACTGTATGACCAGACTCAGATTATCATTAAAAGACGATTCGAAAGCTAATTACGATGAGCTGAAGAAAGTAGACGGAGTGATGGGAGTAGTTGTAGACGAAACACTTCAAATTGTAATTGGTCCTGGTACAGTTAACCGTGTTGCTGAAGAAATGAGTCAAATAACTGGGTTAGGTGTTGGAGAAGATGCTGAGCCAGAATTAGACAATCTAACCTTTGAAGAAAAAGCAGCTTTGCAACATCACAATATGAAACAAAAAAACAAAACGCCATTTAAAAATTTTCTAAGAAGAATTGGGAATATATTCATACCACTTATTCCTGGTCTTGTTGCTTCCGGTATCATTAATGGAGGAGCCAACTTTGCAAAAAACGCTGGAGTAAGTCCTGAGGAAACATGGATGCAAATTTTGCTTTTACTTGGAAGCGGTATCTTTGCTTATCTAGCAATACTTGTTGGTTGGAATACTGCCAAAGAATTCGGCGGAACGCCAGTTCTCGGTGCAATTGCAGGTATGTTCTTATTTAATCCGATGCTAGCAGATATAACCATATATGGAGAGCCACTTGTTGCTGGCCGAGGCGGATTGTTTGGGGTGATTTTTGCAGCATGGCTCATGAGCTTTGTTGAAAAACGTGTACGTAAAGTGATTCCTGCAGCAGTAGACATTATTTTTACTCCTTTATTTACCGTATTAATTGTAGGTATTGTTTCCTTGTATGCGGTTATGCCAGTGGCAGGTGTTATATCGGATGGAATTACAAAAGGATTAACTGCATTAATAGAAGTAGGCGGACTAGTTGCTGGAGCAGTCTTAGCAGGGTTCTTCCTTCCGTTGGTAATGGTTGGCTTACATCATGGACTAACACCAATTCACTTAGAACTTATAAATACGTATGGTAATACGGCCTTACTAACAATCCTTGCTATGGCTGGAGCAGGTCAAGTAGGTGCAGCAATTGCAATTTATGTAAAGACGAAAAATCAACGTTTGCGAAATATCATTAAAGGGGGACTACCAGTTGGGTTTTTAGGTATTGGAGAACCACTGCTTTATGGAGTAACATTACCATTAGGACGTCCATTTATTACAGCATGTCTAGGGGCATCTTTTGGTGGAGCATTTCAAGCAGTTATGCATACTGCTGCAACTGGAATCGGCGTGTCAGGACTATCGCTAATCCCTTTAATTGATGATGGGAAATTTGTAATTTACTTCTTAGGACTAGTAATTTCGTATGCAGGCGGATTTTTCTTTACTTATTTATTTGGATTTAAAGAAGAAATGGCAAGAGATATATAGTATAAAGAAAAAGAGGGGGATTCCCCTCTTTTTCACGCAGGAGGTTATCGAAGTGATAGGGATATCCGTGTATTTAGGGAATGGTCCTATAAGTGACCAAGCTCCTTATATCCGAAAAATGAAGGAATGTGGATTTCAATCTATTTTTACATCCCTTCATATTCCAGAGGATGATCATTCAATTTATAGAAAACAATTATATGATTTAGGACTACTCGCTAAAGAATTGGAAATGGAGCTTATGGCTGATATTTCTCCAGCTTCGTTACAAACGCTAGGGTATGATTGGAGCAATGCTGAGAGATTGCTTGATTGGGGATTAACAGGGTTACGAATTGATTATGGTGTGGCAGAGGAAAATATTGTTCGTTTGTCGAAAAAAATGAAAATAGCGTTAAATGCAAGTACGATAACTCCGAAGCTAATAGATGAATTAAAACAAAAAGGATTAGTAGTAGAAAACGTTGAAGCATGGCATAATTATTACCCACGTCCGGAGACTGGGCTCGGCTGGACTGATTTTCAAAATAGAAATAGTTGGTTAAAAGATGAAGGGGTAGCTATCATGGCATTTATTCCCGGTGACCATACATTAAGAGGTCCACTATATAATACATTGCCTACTCTTGAAGCGCATCGAAACGCATCTCCATTTTCTTCATTCTTGGAACTGAAAAATAGAGGCAAAGTAGAGAAAATAATAATAGGCGATATTGAAATTAGTACGGATAGCTTAAAACAGTTTCAAGCATATAGGGATGGAGAAATATTGCTTCGTGCAGAACCAGTTAAGCTAAAAGATAAAAGTATAATACAGAAGGTAGCAGGGGTGCATACAAATCGTTCAGATAATGCGAGAGATTGTATTAGGTCAGTAGAGTCAAGGCACTATGCATCAATTGGCAAGGAATCAATCAAACCCGAAAATTGTATTGAACGTCCAAGGGGAACAATCACAATTGATAATGAGAATTATAGACGTTATCAAGGAGAATTACAGATTACATTGTCTAATTTGCCAGCTGATGAAAAAGTGAATGTGATAGGAAGGGTCATAGAAGATGACTTGCGTGTACTGCAATGGGTTTCTGGTGATCAAAAGTTTCGGATTCAATGGATGGAAGGATAAAAAGCTTAAAAAGAAACAATTTTCTATGGAGTTTTTAATAGAAAATGAATACTAAAAACGTGTTATTAATCAATGTTCGACTATCATGTAAGGTAAAGTGTATAAACAATAAAGTTGAGTTAAAGCCTTAACTCTATGAAATTTAGAGTTAAGGCTTTAGTTTTTTAAAAAGGAAAAATGTCACTCGTATCTTTCCTTCTATCTATACAATAAATAGTCTTTTCGAAGATGTTTGAACGCTTTTAATTCATTTTTCCATCTCCTTTCAATTGCTGCAACAGATGTTCCACGTTCGATTTCCTCTCGAACCCATCCGTTTCCGATCAAATTGTCAAAGAATGAAATACCAGCGCTATTTTCCGCTCTAAACTGAAAATCGTCTGGATACATATCATGCAATGTTTTAACGATATGCAATCCGGTAGTAACAGGATCGTAAACTTTTTTATTCGTTACATGGATTTGAATTCCATGACTTAATGTCCCACTATGCTTTGAAAAAGTTGGTGTAAAGGAGGCTGCTCGAAACCTTACCCCAGGAATGTGTATATTGTTCATTGCCTCAGCAAAAGCTGTACTATTAATAAATGGTGCTCCAATTAGTTCAAAAGGTTTCGTAGTTCCTCTTCCTTCTGATATATTTGTCCCTTCAATTAATGCTGCGCCAGGATAAACAAAGGCAGTATCAAGTGTAGGCATATTTGGAGATGGTAGAACGAATGAGAGTGGTGTATCCGAGTAATCCATTGATCGTTTCCATCCGTTCATTTTGATTACCGTTAAATCTGCATCAATGTCATATGCTTCATTAAATAGGAGTGCTAATTCTCCTACAGTCATTCCATGTCGAAGTGGAATAGGATAGTTGCCAACAAAGGATTTATATGCCGGGTCTAGTACAGGACCTTCTACTTTTTGACCTCCTAAAGGATTAGGACGATCTAAAACAACAAAAGGGATATTGTTTTCTTGGGCTGCTTCCATGGCATAGGCCATCGTATAGATATACGTATAAAATCGAGTGCCAACATCTTGAATATCAAAGAGAAGAAGATCGACATTTTCAAGCATCTCTGGAGTTGGCTTTCGGGTTTTCCCGTATAAACTGTATACAGGAAGCCCTGTTTGTTCATCAATATAGTATTCAACATATTCTCCTGCCTGTGCATCACCACGGACACCATGCTCAGGTCCGTATAAAGCAGTTAATTCGATTTCTGGATCCTTGTAAAGAACATCCACAATGCTATTTAATTGTTGATCAACACCTGTTGGATTAGTAATTAGTCCTATTCGCTTTCCTTTAACTAAATCTTTTTGGTCGCTTAATAAAGCTTCTACACCAAGCTGGAAAGATTGTTTTTTTCCTTTACCGTTCGTTGCTGGTGTATCTTGAGCAACCAAATACGTAAATGAAATACACGCGAAGATTAAAGTTAACAGAGTCATCCATGTTTTTTTCATGAGCCTTATCCCTCCTGTTAATAATTTCGTTCGATCCAGCCGTCTGCATTCCATTGAATCCATTCTTTTAGACCAGAGGCATAGGATAGAGACGTATTTGTGATATAGATACCTCGTCCATTGTAATACGTATCTGTTTGGTAGCGAATACGAATATGCGTTGTATCCTTTGGAATGACGACGTGGTCGGTTTCCCAATCTCTGCTATTTCCTGTGTAAGTTAATACAGTTGACCAATGATCACCATCATTGGAAACTTCCACATAACCAATATCCGCATTCTCTTCTGTACGATACCAGGCCTGAAATGACAGCAATGCATCTTTCTTCAAGGAAACGGTCGTGGTGAGCTGATGATCAATATTGCTTCCATAGCCAGAAAACCAAGCCTTTGTTTTTTTAGAAGGCATTGCAACAGGGATAGCATCTGCGACCTGTTGTGCCAGCTGTCTGCGTGCAGGGTTGGTAGAAACCGTGTTTCGGGTCGGATGCACGCGATTCGTTAGAAGGATTGCAATTGTTCCGTTGTTTGGACTGACCACGATTGATGTTCCAGTATAACCTGTATGTCCCATCGTAGCTTTATCTGTTAGACCATCCATATACCACATTTGATTAAGCTCCCAGCCGAGACCATGATCATCACCTGGGAAATTTGGAAGCTGGTTTTCAGTAAGAAGTTCAATCGTACTTGGTTTTAAAATTTGCTTTCCACCGTAAGACCCTTTATTTACATACATATGTGCGAGCTTAGCTAAATCATAAGCGGTGGAAAAAACACCTGCATGTCCAGCAACCCCTTCTAATGCCCATGCTTTTTCATCGTGAACAGTTCCCCAAACAATCCCTCGTCCTGTCCAAGGTTGAAATTCAGTTGCTGCTATTCGTTCCTTTAAATATGCTGGTGGATTGTACATGGTATCTGTCATTCCTAATGGTTCAATGATAGCTCCTTTTACATATTCATCCTGTCTGAGACCTGAAAGCCGTTCAATTAATACACCAAGTGTAATCATATTCAAATCACTATACGTATATGTTGTTCCAGGAGTGTTAGCTAAAGGATAGCGCAGTACATATTGTAACTTAGTTTCCCGATCTCCCTCTACATCATAAACAGGTGCGCTCGGTGCAAATCCGGAAGTATGCGTCATGAGCTGACGAATCGTAACTTCTTCCTTTCCATTATGAGCAAACTCCGGAAGATAAGCTGCAACAGGATCATCTAAGTCGTACAAACCTTCTTCATAAAGTTTCATTGCAGCTGTTGTCGTGAATATTTTACTAATCGAGGCGAGATCAAATATCGTGTCACGTTTCATTTGAATTGGTTCTTCTGCTTCTGTAAAGCGATCATCTTTGTATAGATAACTATGTCCATAAGCTTTATGTTGAACAATATGTCCTCGTCGAGCTACAAGAGTCACTGCTCCAGGCATTGTGCCATTCTCAATCATTCCTTCCATAACGCTATCAATTTCTTGTAGCGGCTCTTCTCGCATGCCAGCACCCGACGCAGAACCTGGGTGGAGAACAGGTGACAGTCTTCCGGGCTTGTCCCAAGGAAATGGATATTGCGTCGTTTTTTTCGAAGGGACGACTATTTCCCTTTGATTTGTTTCATAGGTCTGATTGAAACCAAGTGCATCATTAGGGATTATTATGATAAGCAACAATAAGCTGGAAATGATAGATAAAAACTTTTTATACATCCTAGATATACCCCCCTTTTATCAATGAAAGTGCTTTCATAATTAAACATAAGCGATTGAAATTAAATGCGTCCATCCATCTTATGTCTTAAAAAAGTTGGGAAAGTAAATATAATGAGGGAAAAAGAAGTAGGAATTTGGTAGAGGAAAGTATCTAGATTTTTTTAACAGTAATTAAAGAAGAGGCCCCAAGAAGGAAGCCTGTTGAATGTTATTATTGCCCATTATGTAGGAATAAAAGATGATGATATAAAGACATGTTTTTACGAGCGCTTACATTATGAAGAATAGGCGCTAAAATTACTTTGTTTTAAGCGGACTTATTTCCGCATTCGCATCATTGATTAGCTCTTTTACTGGTACGTTTAAAGCAGATGCAAGCTTGTAAAGGTTCAAAATAGAGACATTTCGTTTCCCGTTTTCTATTTCTGTGTAGTAGGACCGAGAAAATCCTGCTGATTCAGAAAGCTCCTCTTGTGTAAATCCTTTTTCTAATCGATAGAACTTTAAATGATCACCAACTAATTTTAAGAATAACAATTCAGATTGCGTATATGCCATTTCAATCACCATACCTTTGCTGTGTTTTTTATATGCTTTAATGCTGGTGGGTATATATTCCTATTATTACACCATAATTTATTAAATAGGTCTAAATAACTATTATTATAAATATTACAACATAATGACGATGAATCCACCTGTTTTAAGTGACATTAAAGAAGCGTTTGCGGTAATAGAATTTAGTTCGGAGCACCTGCTTTAAACTAAGAATTCGAGGCGTTATTAAATAATTACTCTTCTACTTCTTATATCGGTACATATTGCATGAATATGTAAAAAAAATTTAAAAATTATTTATTATTTATTCATAATTGGAAAATTAATCCTGGGTATAAAGTTTTATATTAAAAAAACCGATAAATAACAGGGAACATTACTTTTAAAATGAGGAGAATTTCATGAAAACCAAGCTATTTCAAAAAAAAGCATCACGAACAAAAGGAAATACATTGGAGGGGTTATTAGAGGAAGCATCACCACAGCTTCATGTGACAAAGGGAAGCGATTTAGAAAAACAATTAAAAATGCTAGATTTATCGCTTGAAGATTTGGCTATTGCTCAAGTTTTAAAGCCATTTGTAGAAAAAGACGTATCACAGATTGTAGATCATTTTTATCAAAACCTGGAGCATAATCCAAAACTATTGGAACTGATTAGCGCAAACAGCTCGATTAGTCGTTTGAAAACGACATTAACGAAACATATTGTTGAAATGTTTAATGGCGTATTAGATGAAGATTATATGAAAAAGCGCATGATAATTGCAAAAATTCATGTCAAAATAGGCTTAACCCAAAAGTGGTATATCGCTTCCTTTGAGAAAATCTTTAATGGTCTAATGGAAATACTGATAAAGCAATTCCATTTACAAAAAGATCGTGTAAACATTCTAAAAGTAATTAATAAGCTATTAAATTTAGAACAGCAGGTTGTATTAGAAGCCTATGATGAAGAAGCAAATCGTGAAAGGGAGGAAGTTTCTGCAGCGAAATCACGATTAATTCAGCAGCTTGACGATACAGCAACTGATCTCGGACGAATGACAGAGGATACGACTGCTTCTTTACAAGAGATGACTGCGCAAATTGGAACAATTACAGCGAATGCAAAGGTAAGTACAGAGGTTGCTGAAGGCGCATTACATGCTGCTGTAGATGGGAAAATGCGTATAGGAGAAATGGAACATTCACTACAACGCGTTAATGTAAGTGCAAGCAAAGTAATTGAGGATATGGAAGGATTAGAAGCACGCTCAACACAAATAAAAGAAATCATCCAAATTGTAAAATCTATTGCAGAGCAAACGAACTTGCTTGCACTAAATGCTTCTATTGAGGCCGCAAGAGCGGGAGAATATGGCAGAGGGTTTGCGGTCGTTGCCGATGAAATACGCAAATTATCCGAACAAACAGCGCATTCTGTTACAGATGTTACAGAGCTCGTAAATCAAACAAACACACAAATTACGTTAAGTGCAGCTTCCATTAAAGAGGTGGAAGGTCATCTTACAGGAATGGGCGTACGTTTAAAGGAAGCAGAGCAAACATTTACGACGATTCATGAAGGGATGGTTAATACGGAACAAAGCAATGAAAGCATTCAACAGGATTTAGAGAGCTTTGATGAAGTGATTTGTCAAATTGCTGAGGGAGCGACGACGGTTACCGAGACGATTGATCAATTAAATCAAATGATTGAAAATGGTTGAGTTCAATGAAAGCATAATTTCTTCAATCTACAAGGATTTTTCAATTAAAATAGATTTTCTAAAAAAAAATAAAAAAACTATTAAACATTTTTTGTGGGATGCCGATAATAATAATGAAACATGTTAAACGTGCTTTTTTAAAAAGGCATGCAGCCATGATTTCACTTTAAATGGGTAATAACTCTCTATAGAGTTGTTATATATGCGAGACACAAGGATGTGGATCGTAAAACTAAAAATACATGGAGGTAGATTAATCATGAGAATTAATCACAACATTGCGGCACTTAATACGTACCGCCAACTATCAGGTAATAACACACAAGTACAAGGATCTTTAGAAAAGCTTTCTTCCGGTCTTCGTATTAACAAAGCTGGAGATGACGCTGCTGGTCTAGCAATCTCTGAAAAAATGCGTGGACAAATCAGAGGTCTTGAAATGGCTTCTAAAAACGCACAAGATGGTATTTCTTTAATCCAAACTGCTGAAGGTGCTTTAAACGAAACACACAGCATTTTACAACGTATGCGTGAACTAGCTGTTCAAAGTGCTAGTGATACAAACACTACAAGTGACCGTGCAGAGCTTCAAAAAGAAGTTGACCAATTAGTAGAAGAAATCGATCGTATTGCAAACAATACAGAATTCAACACGAAGAAATTACTTGACGGTTCTTTAAGTGGAGCAGCTAATGCTTTAACTTTCCACATTGGAGCTAACTCTGGTCAATCTATTACACTAGAAATCGCTTCTATGACTGCAAGTGGATTAGGTGTAAGCGGACTTTCAATTAGTGGTCAAGCTACTGCAAACACAGCGATTACTACAATCCAAACAGCAATTGATGCAGTATCTGCTGAGCGTGCGAAGCTTGGTGCTAACCAAAACCGCCTAGAGCATACAATCAACAACCTAGGTGCTTCTGCTGAAAACCTAACTGCTGCTGAGTCTCGTATCCGTGACGTTGACATGGCAAAAGAAATGATGGCATTCACGAAGAACAACATTCTTACTCAAGCTGCACAAGCTATGCTTGCACAAGCTAACCAACAACCACAAGGTGTTCTTCAACTACTTCGTTAAGACATATGAAGCAAAAAATGCGTTCCATATTTTATGGAACGCATTTTTTCATGTTTTTAAAGGTTAACTTTATACGCTACTTTTTTATCGCATTTTCAACAAATGTTTGTAAAGAAACATGCTGCCAATGATTAATGTATGCGCCACCTTCTGTACAGTTATATAATGCAAGATTCGGATGCGTTTTCGCATATTGTTCAAACCATTTTCGATAAATTGATAAGTTTCTTGCCGTAGGAATCATTTTTTCACCGTAATAGTCAAGTGTTTCGTGTAAAGTGGATGAAGTATCAATAGCACGGTGTAGATGTGCCCCTTGTACATGACTTGCTCCATCGGTAAATGCTAGATCCTGTCCAGCAAGAGCGATTTGCTCTGCACCAAAATAAACCATCAAATCAAGTAGTGCTGTAGCAACAGAGCCACCGGTTTCGATTAATGGGTCGTCACAATTTTTAGCATACTCCTCTGCAGGGAGAAAACCGCGTTGCCACATTATATATTTAGGCCCTTGATGTAGGGCAACTGTCTCATGGTACGCTGTACTCAAGTAAAATAAAGGTGTATTCGGCAAACAAACGTCGTTTAACTGGCTTGTTGTTTGTGGATTCGCATCAATTAAGCAAAAAAAGTCAGGTGTTATTCCATGTGCTAGTAAAGGCTTTAATGCAGTACCGACCGCTCCTAGAATAAATTTATCTTCCTGTTGAATCTCCTTTAATCGCTTCATATGTTTATTTAAGGAAGGACCAGCTGAGATCAATATCATTGGTGAACCTTTATATTTATTTTTAAAGGTGGCAATTCCTTTAAAGGTTGTTTTTGTATTCAGCTTAAAATTTTCTTCTAGCCTCTTAAGCTGATTATGGAGTGAATTATTTTGAAATTGAATGTCTTCTAGCATTGTTCTAATTGTGGCAAATCTGGTCGGGATGATATCCAACCCGCTTTTATGTATGAGCAAATTACGCGTTGAAATATTTGTGAAAAGCCCTTCTTGCTGTTCTTTTGATAATGTCGGAAAACAAATATGCTCTACGTTCGCTTTGTCTTTAATAGGGGGCATGAATTCGCTTTTCTGGAACCATGTAAAGTACGTTTCATTAAATTCGAGTACACGAATTGGAAGATTAGGTATCGCGTCGGCAAGCTTTAAAATATGATAGCCAGCACCAGTTCCAACCACAGTCACTTCTTTGTCTTTATTTAAATGTTTTCGTGCATTTTCTACCCAAGCATCTGCCTCGCGAAGTGGATTATACTTACTATGAAATATGAGCGGGCTTGATGCATCTGTATGTTCAACTTTTATTGTTGGTACGGTTTTTGTATCTATTATTGTCATACGCAAGGAAAACACCTCCACTCTCTACTATATTTGTTTTCTATTTGTCTGTCACGAAAAAATCATGGTGTGTGCTTGAAAGTCGATTCGAACTATCCGATAATAATAGAAAAGACATTACCTGGAGGATACTATGCAATTACAAATAAATAATGAATTTATGGTGCTCGATAATAAGGAAAATGCAATCCAAGTCATTTATGAACAAGTTAATAAATTGATAGAAGAAAAGGAACTCGTTTTTAGTCACTTACTTGTAGATGGCATCGAAGTATATGAAAAGCATGAGGAATACTTTAATGCGCATGGCGATTCCATTCAATTGGTTGAGGTTATTGTTAAAACGAAAAAAGAAATGCTATGGGAAACAATGCAATCTATAAATAATTATTTGAATGGTGCTGTACCTGCACTAAAAGAATTAGTAGATGCAAGCTATGAACAATTTACCGACAAAACATGGAATGGAATTGATCAATTAGCAGAAGGCATGCAATGGATTTTACAATTTATGGCGACAACGAAATCGATTGAGCAAAAGCCAGCACATTGGGAAGATGTAGAGAAGGCCATCACTGCATGTGAAAAAAGCTTTCAACAATTAATGGAAGCAATTGAGATGCAGGATTTTATCTTGATCTCAGATATTCTTTCTTATGAAGTCACGCCAGCACTTGAGATGTTAGCAGCTAGTTTAGCTGTTTCTTTAGAAGACAAGGAGTATTTAAATTATGCTAATTGATAATACACTGTTTTTACGAAATAGATTCCCACAGCTTCGTAAAACGATGTTAGAGAATGAATATAACATAGCTGATTTTCAAGTTATTGATTCCAAATCAGGGCCAAAAACGATTCAAGTAGAGATAGAATCAGACAAGCAGCGAATGATCCATAGCATGTATGATCCTGTTCGTGAAGCAGAGCGAATTATTGCTTCTCATGCTGACACGATTACGGAGGATACACATGTCTTTTTTTATGGGATAGGAATGGGATATCATGTCGAAAGATTTATCTCTCAATTTCCTGGGAACTCGTATTCGTTGTTTGAGCCCGTTCCAGAAATTTTCTCAGCAATGACAGCGAATAAATTGTTACAGGAGATGGCGACAGAGAACTTAAAGGCGCTTTACATTGATTATCCGAATAATACGGATGCATATATTCACGAATTTCAACGGAATAACAAAGCGATACATATCATTATGTTGCCAAGCTATGAAACTGTTTTTCCAGAACAAACGAAAAAATTCCGTGAAAAGATTAAACAAGCGATATTGGATCGACGGACAAACTTATATACAAATGTGAATTACCAAAAAAGATGGATCAAAAATAGTTTTCTAAATTTTGAACATGTATTACAGACACCAAATCTACTTCATGATGATATAGGAAAGCAATTCGAGGGGAAGCCTGCTATTATCGTGTCGGCGGGACCATCCTTAAAAGAAGAAATCGATAATATAAGATATATTAAGGAACATAATCTTGCTTATATTTTTTCGGTAGGGTCTGCAATAAATTCCTTGCTTGAGTTTGACATATTACCAGATGCAGTATTTACCTATGATCCAAGTGAGACGAATCAAAACGTATTTAAAAAAATGATTGAGAAAGGTATTGAAGACATTCCAATGGTGTTTGGCTCTAGTGTAGGCTATGAAACATTACAGAAATACAAGGGGCCGAAAATGCATTTTATTACGACACAGGATCGAACATCCTTCTACTTCTTGGAAGACCAATTAAATGTTGAAAAAGATTTAATACTTGATGCCCCATCTATCGCTGTTATGACATTTCAAATATTAAATAAGCTTGGGGCTTCGCCAATTATATTTGCAGGTCAGAACCTTGGCTATTTACATAATCGCCTTTATTCAGAAGGAGTTACATACGATCATATCCAATCAACAATTGACAAAGAACAGTTAGAACATGCTATTACAACGCTTGATGTGTATGGAAATGAAATTAAAACGAATGTTGGCTTTAATAAAATGCGAGAAGGTATTGAAAGCTTTGCTGATTACTATAAAGCAACTCGGTTTATCAATACAACAAAGGGTGGCGCAGCAATTAAAGGCGTTCCTTTTCAACCATTAGAAGAAGTCATTCAATCATTGCTAGACAAACCACTTGACACGAAAATCGACGCCAAGCTGGTACCAAGTTATGAAAAGAAAGGAATTCAGAAGAAATATACGGAGCTTCAAAAAAGTATCCAATCGTTTCATGCTTTATTGAAACGATTTGAAGGGTTAATTGTACAAATAAAGACTTCTACCGCAAAGAAACAGAGAGTTGAAATGCAAAAGCATTTACAAAGCTTTGATTCCCTTTATGCGGAAATGGTTAAAAATACGTATTTTAACTATTTTCTTTCTTATTTTATACGTGTGCATGTAACCTTTTTATCCAACGAAATTAATGAATTGAATGGAGAAAGGGATTTTCTTATCAAGGGAAAACGAATTGCGGCATCCTTTGCCACTTTTCTACAACAATGTAAAAATGGAAGTAGGGAATTAGAAGACTTGATACCAAGCGTTATCGAAGGTATACAAGACTAGTATTGGAGGAACTGCTTTGGCTATTGAGCATCAATTTTCACTGCCTGCACATTATAATATTTACACAGAATCACAAGAACCACGAAACCTTCAAGTTTATTTTACAGAGCCTTCAAATGGAATAAATGAAAACACAGGTATCCTAATAACTATTCCAGGTTTTGGAGGCAATGCACAATCAAAAGTGTATAAAAAAATGCGTTTACAATTTGCCGATAAGTATAATCTTGTTGTTATTCAGTGTGATTACTTTGGTAATGCCTATATGCAAAAGGCGAAAGAAGTTCGTTTAGCAGAAAAAGAGATGGATGCATTAAAACAGAAGCTGCCAGATAAACACAAAGATTTACTTGAAAAAGAAGGTTTGACGGAGCATGTACTAGAAGTACTGTCTCATACGTTACCCGCGTTACTTGTAACCGAGGTCATGGATGAGAATGTTCATTCCTTTAATGATATGGGGTTTATGCAAGCGTTGGACATATTATCTTCCTTTTATGCAGTCCGAGCTATTTTAAAGGATAATGGGTTATCCTTTAACGAGCATAAAGTAATAGCATATGGTCATTCACATGGTGCGTATTTAGCTTATTTATGTAATCGAATGGCTCCTCAGCTATTTTCTTTAATCATTGATAATTCTGCATGGTTGAAGCCAGTATACATTGAAACACCGAGATTTTTAGTTCAAGAGATAGCGGGGCTAAAACTGTATATTAAGTTTCCTTATTTTGCAAATACCTTCCAGTATGATAAAGCTGTATTAAATTTAACAACGCTTTATAAAGGGTTTAATAACAACGCTAACATCATATGTTATCAAGGTATATCAGACGAACTAGTTAATATGAATGATAAAAGAAGGTTTTGTGATTCGATTGCGCATTGTCAATTTCGTCTCATAGATAATTCGAAGGTAGATCATTCTACTTTCTATTCAACTGGTCATGGTCTTCATGCAGATTTTATAAAGCTGTTTGAGTGTGTTATGGGAGAAAATACAGTAACTTTTGAAAAAAAACCATTCAAGCATCGAGGTAAAATTGTTATCCAATCTAGTAAAAAAAATTATGTAATAGATTATGCCAATGACTTACCGATAATGCATGTATTAAACGCATAGTGTTTCATTCTTTTTCCAATATCATACATTTGCGTTTTCTTGCTCCGTACGAGAACAACGTTTACAATATACATTGTGATTTTTTTTAGGGAGTGAAAAGATATTGGGTAATATTGTAATCATTAATAGATATAAAACAATGGCGGAGGGACTTGTCCAAGTTATTGAAAGAGAACTGCCAACCTTCACTTGTAAATTGTATGATGATACATTGCAAGAAAATCTAGAACAGAAATCATACCAATGTAATTTAGCTATCATTCATGAAGAATATGATGGAGATGTAGATGGATTGATTTTTTTCTTTCAAGAAAATAATGTACCAATTGCAGTTATGATGACAGATGAGAAAAGTGAGAATCGAGAGAAATTTTTTCAAATGCATCTTCATGGTTATCTGCTCTTACATATGGAAAAAGAAGAGATTATGCAATCGATTAAAATAATGGTTCAAGGCAATACATATATTCATCCATTGCTTTCACAAAGACTACTGAAGGATTATCGTTCAACTTTTCAGTGTAAAAAACAACGTCCAATAGGCCTGTTAACGAGAAGAGAATGGATCATTCTTGAGGAAATGGCGCTTGGATATAATAGTGATGAAATCGCGCTTAAGCATTATATCTCTAGACATACAGTAACGAATCATGTTACATCAATTAAGAAAAAGTTAAAAGTTAAGGATCGAACGAATGCTATTTTAATGGCAGTTAAAAATAAATGGGTAAGTTTATAGCATAAAAAAACAGAAGTAGGCTACATAGGGCACTGAAAAAGTCCTCTGGAACTATTGCGAGAAAGAAACGATTTGTCGTTTTCCTTTCTCGCTTTTTTTATTTAAAAAAAGATGCATGTTTAACAGTTAAATATACCTAGAACCCCTTTAATTACAGACTTTTCTCATGCGTATTATCTCTTTGATAGGTCTTAATATCTATGAATGAATTTTCAGTTAATTCTTTCTATTACAAAATACCTACATATTGATTGGAATCTGTCCGATATATAATACAGGGACTAGACAAGTTGTCTACTACAAAAATGTTCATGCTAAATAAAGGAGAATAATAGTTTTAGGGTGAAAATATCGAAAAATAATGTTCTTATCTAACGAACTATAAATAGAAAATCATTTGTTGGAAGAACGAAATAAAGCTGATTTTGTATGTTAAAAAGAAAAACCATTTGAAAGGGTGGAACATAAAAATAAGAGGCAGAGTCACATAGTTGTGATGAATAAATCGTTGCCAAATGAAAAACATGCTGCTTATGTTTGGCTATGGAATGATAAAACATAGTCATTTTTAAATAGAAAATGGAGGGTAACACATGGATAAGACATCATGGATAGGAATTATTTTAGGAATTGTAGCTGTTGGGGTCGGGATGGTATTAAAAGGAGTACAAGTTATTGCACTATTTAATCCAGCCGCGATATTAATTATATTTTTAGGAACTGCAGCATCTGTATTAATTGCATTTCCTGCATCAGCAATTCGAAAGGTACCTATGTTAATCAAAAAGGTGTTCGTAGAAGAAAAACAACAAAATGTAAAGGATTTAATTGTTATGTTCACGGAGTGGGCAGAACAAACGCGAAAAGAAGGAATTTTATCTCTCGAAAAGCAGGTTACAAGTGTAAATGATGCTTTTTTAGCTTCTGGTTTGCAGCTATCTATCGATGGGCAAACACCGGATTTTATTCGTGAAATCATGCTAGAAAAGATTGAAGCAATGGAAAGACGACATCAGGAAGGTGCCGCTATTTTCACACAAGCGGGTACATATGCCCCGACATTAGGGGTATTAGGAGCAGTTATTGGATTAATCGCGGCTTTAGGCGATCTAGCGGATATGGAAACATTGGGAGCCGCTATTTCAGCTGCTTTTATTGCTACATTGTTCGGTATTTTTACTGGATATGTGCTTTGGCATCCCTTTGCAAATAAGTTGAAAGAAAAATCAAAGCGAGAGATTGAAATAAAAGAAATCATGGTTGAAGGGATATTATCCATTACAAACGGAGATTCAGCTATCGTTGTTCGAGACAAGCTTAGCTCTTATTTGTCAACAAAGGAATATGAAGCAGTAAGGATGGAAGCCGATGCGCCGGAAAAATAAGCAAAAACACGAAGAAGAGATGAGTGAAAGCTGGTTACTACCGTATGCGGACCTCCTTACATTATTGCTTGCCTTGTTTATTGTTTTATTTGCTATGAGTGAAGTCAATGTTCAAAAATATGAAGACCTGGCGGCAGTTTTTAAAAGTGAGTTTTCTGGTGGGAAGGGTCCATTGGATAGTGGATCAGATGCGGTCGAATTAAAAAAAGATTCAGGTAAAACAGATGAAAAAGCGAAGAAGGATGCGAAACAACAGGAGCTTGAGCATTTACAAACACTTCAAATGCAAATTAATGGTTATATCGAAGAACGAAACTTAACAGAGGCCATTGCGACAAAGCTCACGGACGAAGGCTTGTTAATTTCGATTTTGACGGATGTCACCTTTGAAAGTGGTCGTGCAACAGTAAATGACGATGGGAAAAAGATTGCGAAAGAAGTTTCTGCTTTTCTCGTTACCAATCCACCACATGAAATTGTTATTAGTGGACATGCGGATGATCGACCAATTCATAATGCTGTGTTTGCATCAAACTGGGAATTAAGTGTTATTCGCGCTGTAAATTTTATGAAGCTTGTACTGGAGAACAAGGAGTTAGATCCAGAAAGGTTTAGTGCGAAAGGGTTTGGAGATAATCGTCCAATTGTACCAAATACAACAACTGAAAACATGGCGAAAAATAGACGCGTAGAAGTACTTATATTGCCAAATGTAGAAATAACAACAGATAAAGCAACAACCGATGATAAAAAACAAGAAACGAAATAGAAAAATATTGTTTCTGAAGAAAAAGGAAGAATTAAAGGAGTTTTTGTTTATGACAATCACAACGGAAAGAACGAAAGGTCAAATAATTACAGCACTACTTAATGCAACGGTTGTTGGGTTAAAAACGGTTGTACCTGTAAATCATCAATTAAGCAAACCCGAATTGCTAGGGAATTCACTTCATCTTCAATATGGCGTATTAATTGGAGTAACTGGTGATGTAAAAGGAAAGCTCATTTTTGCTGGTGATACAAATTTGTTTGCCAAGCTTGGTGAAGGAATGTTTGGAATGCCTTTAGAAGGCGATATGCTTGCTTCCTTTAGTGGTGAGCTAGGAAATATGTTAGCAGGAAGCATTGCAACGACGATTGCTAAGGATGGTATCCAAACAGATATTACCGCCCCAACGATTATGCAAGGAAAAACGACATTGTCTGGGTATGAAAAAGCTTTACATCTAACAACAAATTTTGAAAACACAGGAGTAATGGATATTTATTTACTACTTGATTAAAGCTCACGAGCAGGTTTATTCGGTTAGCATAGATATAATTAACAGAGGAGAAATGAAGAAATGGGGAAATTATTTCGTTTTAAAAGTATAGGTACAAAGATATTATTAGGCTTTATCATTGTCATTTCAATTTCAGCAATTTCGAGCACGAATTACTATTATTCGATAAAAAATGTTAACGAGCAGACGGAAGGTACGATGAATAAAGAGTTTGAAATCGTTCGTTTAAGCAATGATTTGGCATACGACTTAGCAGACAGTAGATCAGTTATTCGTGGTTATTTCCTATATGGAGATAAGGAGCTTAAGCAAGTATATGAAGATAGGGTCAAGCACAGCGACGAACTCGTTGTTCAATTGAAAAAGCTAACAGATGATGAAAGTATCACAATTATTTTAGATAAAAAGAAGCAATGGGAAGATATCGTAGGCCAAGCAATTATTGATTATGAAAAAGGAAATGAGAATGCGGCTTTAAATGTTCTCCAAGGAGCGAAGAACATATCCGGAGATATCGTTCAGGAAGTAGAGAAGCTCACTGCTTCTGAAGAGGAAAAAATGAAACAAAGCAGTGATGCAATCGTTGCGCAAGGGGATATGTCGGTTATACTTAGCCTTGTCGGTTCGGCATTGATTTTGATAGTAGGAATTACAACCGCATTGCTAACATCTCGTTCTATAATAAGACCAGTTCGCACGTTGATGGATCGAATGAATACAATTGCGGATGGTAATTTAAATGATGAGCCATTACAAACAAAAGGAAGAGACGAGATTGCACAACTTGTAAACGCAACGAATACAATGGCTGCCAACACACGCGGAATGCTTGAGCAAATTAATTCTGTTTCGCAGACGGTGACAAGTCATAGTGAAGAATTAACGCAATCTGCAAGTGAAGTAAAAGCAGGTACAGAGCAAGTAGCCGTTACAATGGAAGAATTAGCAACAGGAGCAGAAACACAGGCAAACAGTGCAAGTAATTTAGCAAGTATCATGACTGCGTTTGCGGAAAAGATTGCCGAAACAAATGAAAATGGGGAACAAATCCAATTAAACTCTGATAAAGTTCTTGAGATGACAGAAGAAGGAAGAGGCTTGATGGCTGCTTCTACAAGTCAAATGGAAAAAATCGATCAAATTGTACAAGACGCGGTAAATAAAATGGCAGGGCTCGATAAGCAATCACAAGAAATTTCAAAGCTTGTTACTGTCATTCAAGATGTGGCAGAGCAAACGAATCTACTAGCACTAAATGCTGCTATTGAGGCTGCTAGAGCAGGAGAGCACGGGAAAGGGTTTGCTGTTGTTGCGGATGAAGTGCGAAAGCTTGCAGAACAAGTATCCCATTCGGTAAATGATATAACTGGAATCGTTTCACAAATCCAAAGTGATTCAGGGATTGTTACGACTTCCTTGCAAAATGGTTATAAAGAAGTAGAGCAAGGAACAGCACAAATTAATACGACAAGAAAAACGTTTGATAATATTCATAGCTTTTTAACAGAAATGGTTACGAATATCCAAGCTGTTGGAAATAACCTTTCTGAGATCACTGCGAATAGTCAAGAAATGAATGGTTCCGTTGAGGAAATTGCCTCTGTTTCTGAACAAGCGGCTGCAGGTGTTGAAGAAACAGCAGCCTCTGCGCAGCAAGCAAGTGGTTCAATGGAAGAAATCGCTGGTAGTGCAGACCAGCTTGCAAAAACGGCAGAGGAATTACAACAACTGGTTCAACGTTTCAAACTATAGTTTGAACAAAGTTGTATCAAGAAGCTAGAGTATAAAGGATGGTTGTATGAAAATGCTGATGGAGGATTTGGAAATTGACAACATAGATTTTCATCACGTTTTTCAGCCGATATGGAATGTTTCTGAGGAACAAGTAGCTGGTTATGAGGCGCTTATTCGGCCAAAAGGTTTTACAAATCCAGAATTGTTTTTTCGCTATGCAAAAGAAAAAGAATTACTTTATGAAATAGACATGGGCTCTATTTTTCAAATATGCCAGTTGGATTTAAAGCTTTTAGGTAGTGAAGGGAAACTGTTTATTAATACGTTTCCCTCAACCCTAATGAATAAAAGCTTTATTAAGCATATAAAACAAATTGTAAAAAGCACAGGTGTTAGTCCGAGTAACATTGTCATCGAAATAAGTGAGGCAGAAAAGGTGTTGGCATTAAATCCACTCTTGAATAGAGTGGACCAGTTACGAAGCATGGGATTTCTAATTGCATTGGATGATGTAGGAAAAGGAGAAACAACCACACAGTCCATTGTAGAGATTCAACCAGATATCGCAAAGCTTGATCGTTTTTATGCGGAAGATTTATCGCAATCCAATGAAAAAAAACTGTTTATTGAACAATTGCTAAAGCAATTCAAAAATCAGGTTGCGTTTATCTTAGAAGGTGTCGAGCGCGAGGAAGACTACATAATTGGAAAGCAACTAGGGATTCAATTTATACAAGGCTTCTTTCTCGGTAGGCCGGAAAAATTAGAATTTTATCAGAAATTCAAGCCAATGCATCGAAAAACACGCAAGTAGCCTGTTCTGAAATAGGGTACCTAGGGTGAAAATCGGCGTAAAGAAGGGGACTGAAAAAATGGATACGGATCAGTATATCGAAGTATTCCTTGATGAAAGTCGAGAGCATTTGCAAGCCGTAAATGATAATTTATTAAAATTAGAAAAAGAACCTGAAAACATAGGAATTGTTAATGACATCTTTCGCTCAGCACATACATTAAAGGGAATGGCTGCAACGATGGGGTTTGAGGACATTGCTTCCTTAACACATAAGATGGAGAATGTGCTAGATAAGATGCGAAATAATGAATTGAATGTAACAGCAGATGTTATTGATGTGACCTTTACAGCGGTTGAATACTTAGAAGAAATGACAAATGAAATTAGTGAAGGAAACAGTGGAAAAAAAGACGTTACAGAGTTAGTAGCACGGCTTGACTCGATTGAAAATGGAACAAATATGGAAAAAACAGTGTCAAAGGAACACCAAGCGGTAAGTAATGAAATAGATCTTGATGAATATCAGTTAACCGTAATCAAACAAGCATTGGATCAAGGATATAAGCCTTATCATATTCAAGTACAGCTTGAGGACAAGTGCGTGTTGAAAGGTGCACGAGCTTATATGGTCTTCGAGTTATTAGAAAACGCTGGAGATGTTATAAAGACGTACCCAACAGTTGAAGAAATTGAAGAAGGAACCTTTGAAGATGGATTTTCCATTGCTTTCTTATCCCAACTGGAAGACAGCGAAATAAAAGCAATGATTTTCAATGTTTCTGAAATAAAAGATGTTATTATCACATCGCTTTCATTAGAAGCGACCGATAAGAAGAAAGAAGAAATAAAAGAAACAGCGAGTACGAATGAACAGCTTGAGCAAAAAACAACAGATACTTCGAAGAAAAGCAATGGTTCAAAAACGATTCGAGTTAATTTAGAGCGTATAGAGCACTTGATGAATCTGTTTGAGGAAATTGTAATTGATCGAAGTCGTTTAGAGGATCATGCACAGAAAATCAAAAGTCACGAGTTAACAGAAACGGTAGAGCATATTTCTTATGTAGCTGAAAACATGCAAAATATTATTTTATCCATGCGGATGGTTCCTGTTGAACAAGTGTTCAATCGTTTCCCACGCATGGTTAGAGGACTTGCCAAGGATTTAGGAAAAGAAATTAATCTCCAATTGGTTGGGGTAGATACAGAGCTTGATCGCACGGTCATCGATGAAATTGGCGACCCACTTGTGCATTTAATCCGGAACTCTATTGATCATGGTATTGAAACACCAGATTTACGAAAGCAAGCTGGAAAGTCTACAGAAGGAACGCTAACATTACGTGCATACCATAGTGGAAATCATGTTTTCATTGATATTGAAGATGATGGTGCGGGAATCAATCGAGAAAAAGTATTGGAGAAAGCAATTGAAAAAGGGTTAGTAACCAAAGAACAAGGGCGCGAATTATCGGATGATGAGGTATTTCCTTATATCATGGCATCCGGTTTTAGTACCGCTGATCAAATTTCGGATATATCGGGCCGTGGTGTCGGACTTGATGTTGTGAAAAGTAAGATTGAATCCCTTGGTGGGAGCATAACAATTGAATCGGAAAAAGGAAAAGGAAGCATATTTTCAATTCAGTTACCGTTAACGTTGTCAATTTTGTCTACGTTACTTGTAGAAGTAAAAGCTGAAATTTTTGCTATTCCACTATCATCCATTATGGAAACACTTGTGATTTCAGAAAGTGAAATGATGTATGTAAGTGGTCAAAAAGTAATCGATTTCCGTGGACATGTCGTACCGATTGTTGCACTTGGGGAAGTGTTTTCTGTACCTGAGTACGACAACGAGAATGCAAAAGAGCACGCTATTGTTATTGTGAAAAAAGGAGAAAAATTAACAGGATTTATCGTTGATTCCTTTATTGGGCAAAAAGAAGTTGTTTTAAAATCCTTAGGGGAATATCTTGGTGACGTACGTGGGATCTCAGGTGCAACAATACTTGGCGATGGAAATGTTGCCTTAATTATTGATGCGAATGCTTTAATAAAATAATGGTGAGGAGTGAATACATGGAAACTCTAAGAAAAATAATTATTTTCACATTAAATGGACAGCAATTTGGCGTGGATGTGAATCAAATTGTTTCGATTGAAAAAACAGGTGAAGTTACATCTGTACCGAAAACATCAACTTTTATTAAAGGAGTGATGACGCTTCGAGGCGAAACAACACCAATTATTGATTTAAAGGAACGACTGTCACTCCCAATAACAGAAGAAACGATGGAAAACCGTATATTAGTCGTAGATGTAGATACAGTTCAAGTTGGACTAATTGTTGATGCTGCGACAGATGTAAAGGATATTGCAAATGGCGCGATTGAAGAACCACCACAAATCGTACGAGGGATAGACAAGGAATTTTTACAAGGAGTTGCTAAAGTAGAAGAGACGCTTATTTTACTTTTAGACTTAAAGCAAGTATTAAACCTCGAAGAAACAGATGAAGTAAAAGAAATCACTACCGAGTAATATAACTCACTAGGAAGAAGGAAGATTCATGAAAAAACTATTTAACTTTAAACATATACGGACAAAAATACTATTTGGCTTTGCTTTTGTGATGCTTCTTGTATTCGCAATATCTGCAACGAATTACTTTGCAATGAAAGGGACAAACATAGCCATTAAACAAGTAATTGAAGAAGAGCTTGAATTATTAACCGCCAATCAAAATATGACACAGTCGATGCTCGGCAGAATTGCAGCCGCACGAGGATATATTTTAACAGGATCGATAGAGCATAAAAAGGCGTTTAGTGAATATACAGAGCTTGGGTTAGAGAACGAAGAAATCATTCGAGAAATTAATGATTCTGATGAGTTTGATCAATTGATAGAAAAAACAGTGGAATGGCGAAAAATAGTCACGGATGATATTTTTGTTGATTATGATCTTGGAAATAAAGACAAAGCATATCAAAAACTTGTAGCCACAATGGAACAAACAGCGGAAATTATTAATGGCTATGAAAAGCTAACACAAGAAAGTCATGAACGAATTGAACAAATCGGAAATGAAACGATTCAATCTGGAGAAACAGCTCGAATTACAAGTTTAGTGTTTTCTAATTTAACAACAGTGTTTATTATTACTATTGCATTATTAACAGCACGTATGGTTTCGAAGCCAGTTATTAAAGTTACGAAACGAATGAGTCAAATTGCAAGTGGTGAATTGAACCACGAAGCATTGGAAACAACATCAGTAGACGAAATTGGTCAATTAACCCGTGCTACAAATGAAATGAACGCGAAAATGCGAGATATTTTAACGAGTATATCTAATGTATCAAATACGGTTGCAGCACATAGTGAAGAATTAACACAGTCTGCCAATGAAGTGATGCACGGTACAGAGCAGGTAGCAACGACGATGCAGGAATTAGCTACAGGATCTGAAACACAAGCAAATAGTGCTAGTGATGTCGCTTCCATTATGGGAACATTTGCTTCGACAGTTAAGGAAACAAATGAAAATGGCGAGCAAATTAAGCAATATGCAGACGAGGTAATTGAGATGACCTCTGAAGGTAGTGACTTAATGAATGCTTCTACAAACCAAATGAAACGAATCGACCATATGGTTCGTGATACGGTTACAAAAGTAGAAGGACTTGATGCACAATCACAGGAAATTTCAAATCTTGTTTCTGTCATTAATGATATTGCCGATCAAACCAATTTGCTTGCATTGAATGCTGCAATCGAAGCGGCTCGGGCAGGAGAACAAGGAAGAGGCTTTGCCGTAGTAGCAGATGAGGTACGAAAGCTAGCTGAACAAGTTTCCTTATCCGTTACAGATATTTCTGGTATCGTCGAACGAATTCAACAGGAAACCAATCTAGTAACGACTTCCTTGAAGGAAGGGTATAAAGAAGTAGAGCAAGGTAGTGAACAAATTGAATCGACTGGGGTTACGTTTGGAAAAATCAGCTCTGCAGTTTCAAACATGGCGGAAAGTATTACCTTTGTTTCCGAGAATCTTGCTAATATTGCTGAAAACACAGAGAAGATTAATCATTCCATTGATGAAATCGCATCAGTATCGGAAGAGTCTGCAGCAGGGGTAGAGGAAACAGCTGCAACTGTACAGCAAGCAAGCAGTTCAATGCAAGAAGTAGCAGGAAGCTCTGATCAATTAGCAAAGCAAGCAGAGCAACTAAATGAATTAGTGGGTAGATTTAAACTGTAAACTTTATTTGTCGGACTCTGAAAAATAAATGAATGCAAATCCTCTTTCTATCTCTTGATGGAAAGGGGATTTTTTAATCATAATTTCTTTTAATAAAACATTTTATTTGATAAATTAATATATTTACAATAATCAGTAAAAAGCGTATTATAAAGAAAAATAGGAGAAGGAGTGGAGAAATGGGAGTAATCGTAAAAAAATGTCGTTTGTGTGATAACGAAATAGAGTTTAGTCCTTTTTCATTGTGTAATACTTGTCTTATCGAAAAAGAGAAGGTCCTTCATTTCATTAAATATCACCCGCAAACATCCTTAAAGCTAATCGCTCAATCAACGAAAATACCACTCGAAAAAGTTTCCAAAATGGTTTTAATGAACTCTCCCAACAAATCTAAATAACTTCTTTTTTAAAATACACCATTAACAGTATAATAATCTGAAAATACTAAAAATATTATTGATATTCCGTTTATTTCATAGTAAGCTTAAAAAAACACTACTTGCAGTTCTTAATGAAAGCGTTATCAAAAACTATGTTTAATGACTAAAAGGGGGAAGACAATGAAAAGAAAAAAGAGGACGAGTGTTCTGTTACTATTTTTTGGAATGCTACTGCTATCAGCTTGTGGAGGTGGTGGAAGCAACATCGCTATTGGACCACCAGCAAGTGAAACGAATGCTGTATCCAAGCAAATATTAAAGGCATATGGACTGGAGGAAGGGGATTATGAAGCGTTTCAGGAGGGATTTGGAGATGCGGCAGATCAAGTGCAAGATGGCAATGTTGATGTATCGATAGGTATACTAGGTCTTCCAGCGGGGAGCATTGAGAGCTTGCACGCTTCTGCTGGTGATGTGAAAATGTTAGAGCTTTCAGATGAAGCAATAGCATATATGGAGAAGAATAGCGGCTATAAACGCCATACGATTCCAAAAGATACGTATGATTTTATGGATAAAGACATTGAAACAGTGACTGCTTACGCGATCCTGATGGCAAATACAAACACGATTAGTGAAGAGCTTGGCTATGAATTGGCCAAAGCAATGGTTGAAAAGGCTAGCGAAATAACCCATGCGCAAGGAGTCCAAATGACGCTTGAAAATGCGCTAAATGGTGCTAAAGGATTGCCAATTCATCCTGGAGCAGCAAAGTACTATAAAGAGCAAGGCTTATCATTTGATAATCCTATTGCTAAACTTCAGATAGAAGGGGAAAAAGAAGAATTCATTCTAGGAACAGGTAGTTCTGGTGGAACATATTATCCACTCGGAGGAGAAATGGCAGGTGTTTGGAATAATCATATAGATGGGATTAATGTAACGAATACAGAAACAGGAGCATCTATCGAAAATCTTGCTTCCATTCGAGATGGAAAAATGGACCTTGGAATGACCGTTCATGTCCCTGCATTAAATGCAATCGAGGGAGCAGGAGATTTTGAGGGAAATAAGGTCACCAATGCAGCGTTTATTGGTCATATTTATCCAGAGGTTGTGCAAATTATAACGCGAGAGAACACTGGTATAGAAAGTCTGGATGATTTAAAAAAGTAGTAGATTAATAAAGGGAATCTAACGGAAAAGCGTTTCACTGGTATTTATTTAGGAACAGATTGGTGTGATTTCCCCATTCTGTTCCTATTGAAATGGATGGTGGTCGAATGAGAGAAAGCCAGCCAAGAGAATCAGGAGCACAAGCTATACTAGAAAAATATGATCGAGAAAGCCAGTTTCGATTGAATCTCGGAAAGTGGGGTTTGATTGTTACCTTTTTAGGTGTTTATTTAACAGTCTTTCATCTATATACAGGCTACTTTGGTGTGTTACCTTCACAAAAGCAAGGTGCAATTCATTTAGGCACTGCGCTAGGTCTAATATTCTTATTGTTTCCAGCAAAGAAAGGAATGCAAAAACATCAAAAAACTGTTCCCTGGTATGATATTATCCTCGCTTTTCTAGCAATGTACATTTCCTATCATAAGGTCATTTTCTTGGATTCTATTCTTCAAAGTAGAATTACTGGATATCATCCATTTGATATGATTTTATCGATTGTTGGTATTTTGCTTGTACTCGAAGCAACACGTCGAACGGTAGGGTTACCAATTGTGATTGTTGCTGGAATTACCATCTTATATACTATTTTTGGGAAATATATCCCGACACAGCTTTTATCGCATCCTGGCTTTTCTATTGATCGGATTGCCACGAATTTGTGGTACCAGGAAAGTGGTGTTTTTGGAACACCAATTCAGATATCCTCGAAATTTATTTTTCTCTTTTTGTTTTTTGGGGTAATGCTTGTCCATACGAGGATCGGTGCATTTTTTAATGATCTTGCTTTCTCACTAACAGGTCGCTATACCGGTGGCACAGCAAAAGCTGCTGTATCTGCATCTGCGTTACAAGGAATGGTTTCGGGTAGTTCAGTTGGCAATACAGTAGCTTCTGGTTCATTTACCATACCAATGATGAAAAAAGCAGGCTTTAAACCAGAGTTTGCGGCGGCTACAGAAGCTTCGGCATCAACTGGTGGGCAGATTATGCCTCCATTGATGGGGGCTGCTGCCTTTATTATGATGGAATATTTAGGTGTAGACTTTTCTACTATTATGCTTGCAGCACTTGTTCCTGCAATGCTTTATTTTACAGGAATCTTTATTGGAACACACTTTGAAGCAAAAAAACGAGGTATTGTGGGACTACCAAAGGAGGCATTGCCAAATTTTAAAAAGCTCATGCTACGAAATGGATATATGCTATTACCGCTAATTGTTATTGTAGGAACAATAATGATTGGCTTTACCCCACAGCGAGCAGCAATAATCGGTATTGTTTCTGCATATCTTATTAGTTTGATTCGGAAGGAAAGTAGATTATCCTTGAAGCAAACGATATATGTACTAGAGGAAGGTGCACGCGTAGCACTTCCTGTAATCGCAGCAGTTGCAACTGCTGGAATTATCGCAGGCGTCGTCAGTATTACTGGATTAGGTGCTAAATTTGCCACGGGTATTATCGCTTTATCTGGCGGTATTCTTCCATTTGCATTAATGCTAACAATGGTTGCTTGTATTATTCTTGGTATGGGATTGCCGACAACAGCAAATTATGTTGTTACTGCAACGGTAGCTGCTCCTGCTTTAATTAATACGTTTGGATTAGAACCAATCGCTGTACATATGTTTGTATTTTATTTTGGTATCGTTGCCGATATAACGCCACCAGTCTGTTTGGCAGCATATGCTGGAGCCGGAATTGCAAAAGCGAATCCTTTTCGTACCGGATTAAATGCAGTAAAGCTCGCTATCGCAGCGTTCATTATTCCATATATCTTTATTTATGATCCAATCCTCTTGCTGGTTGATGTAACGATTCCGCATTTTGTATTAGCGGTCGTAACCGCATTCCTTGGAATGTTGGCTGTAAGTAGTGCAATGATTGGTTTTTTTGTAAGCAATTCACGCATTTGGGAACGTGTCCTATTGATGTTAGGAGGATTACTCATGATTCATCCCGAAGTTTATTCGAATGTAGCTGGCTTCTTATTGATGGCGATAGTTTGGTTATTGCAAAGAAATCGAAAAAATGGTGAAGTATCACAAAGTGCAGCAGTTTAATGATTTAAGCAGACTAAGCGTAAATATATAAGATAGATAATAACCCAATATCTCCTTCATGCATATAGTAGTAGAGAAAACGCCGTGGAAGGGGATGAAGGATGTATTACTATATGTATCCAAATGGTTATGCAATGAATCAAACTGCTGTTCCGCGTGCACAATCTTATTGGGAATATCCAATGGATCCTCGTGTGCAAGGCCAGAATGAACAAGTCTTAAAGGCATTAATCCATGCCATGGAGGGGGAAAGCGGAGCAATCGATTTTTATACGCGACTAGCTACAATGGCACCGAATAAAATGGCGAAGGACGTAGTAGAGCATGCTTTAAATGATGAAAAAAAACATCTAGAAGCTTTTGTGGAACTTTATAAAGCGTTAACTGGAAAAACACCGAAATATAAAACACCTCGAACGAAATTTTCGAATTTCAAGGAAGGGGTATGGGTTGCGTATAATGATGAGCTAGAGGCGTATGAAACTTACCGGGATGATTATCTGTTGTCTAACGATCAAATGATTCGAGATACGTTTTTTCTCGCTATGACAGATGAAATTGAACATGCAATGCGGTTTGGTCTTCTCTATCAGATGCTATAGCGTTAAAAACAAAAAAGATTTCCTGTCATAATCAGGAGATCTTTTTTGTTATGGATAGAACGGAAAGCATAGGCCTTTCGCACTTCTTTTTTCTTCCTTTTCCGTGATATGCTATGATAAAAGCAAAGTTGGAAATCTAGAAGGGAGTAGCTCCTTTGCAATTACAAAACAAACAGCAACGTACAAAGCAATGGTATCGGATATTATTAGTAGTTGGTATCGTGTTCGTATCCTTTAATTTACGTCCAGCAATTACATCAGTTGGCCCGTTAATTCGTTTTATTCGTGATGATTTAGCACTTTCTAATTGGAGTGCTGGTTTATTAACGAGTCTCCCATTAATTGCTTTTGCGCTTTTATCTCCAGTTGTACCTAGACTAGCAAATCGTTTTTCTAATGAAATGCTGTTATTACTCGGTTTAATTGTGCTATCGGTTGGGATATCTCTTCGTTCAATTGCAGTGACATTCCTTTTATTTGGTGGTACGTTACTAATCGGACTAGGTATTGCGGTTTGTAATGTGTTGCTTCCAGGTGTTATTAAGGATAAGTTCCCGACAAAGGTAGGAATCATGACAAGTATTTATTCAACAAGTATGGGAGTGCTGGCGGCAACTGCATCTGGAGTAAGTATTCCGCTAGCTGTAAATTATGGACTTGGATGGCAGCTTTCCTTACTCTTCTGGATCATCCCTGCTATTTTAGGAATTCCTGTTTGGATATATCTGCTGAAGAAAAATGGTAAAGAAAAAAGTCAAGGGCTTCGTTATGTAACAACAAATGATAATCGAATTTGGAAGTCGCCGCTTGCATGGCAGGTTGCTTCCTTTCTAGGATTGCAATCATTCTTATTTTACGTAACAGTTTCTTGGCTACCAGAGATTTTACATAATTATGGTGTAGATATGGCAACTGCGGGATGGATGCTTTCATTTTGTCAGTTTATTGGACTTCCAGCAAGCTTTATTGTGCCAATGATTGCCGGTAAATTAAAGTCTCAGCGTGGAATTGTATTTGTGATGACGTGTATATCGGTTGGGGGCTATGGCGGCTTACTCGTAGGAAAGTCAGAAATCACGATGGTTTTCAGTGTTATTCTAATTGGAATATCGTTAAGTGGTAGCTTTGCTTTAGCACTGGCTTTTTTAGGGTTACGCGCAAAAAATGCGAAACAGGCAGCAGAGCTTTCAGGAATGGCTCAAGCATTAGGCTATATATTGGCAGCAGTTGGCCCTATTATTATCGGGTTTTTATTTGATATAACGGAGGCGTGGACCATTCCATTAATTATACTCATTTCTGTATCTGTATTCGTTATGCTGTTTGGATTTGGAGCTGGGCGAAATAAATATGTGTTAGATGATGAGTAGGAACGGATAAGCAAAAGTCTAGCATTCGTAGGGTTGATAGTTAAATATGAAAAAAGCGTGTCAAAAAAGGTGAAAGTAATACTTATGGCATGCTTTAGTCGTTGTGAACAGAGAAGATTTTCAATAAGTGTGCTATGATCGTCGTAGGGAAGGTTATGGAATTGAGGTGACAAATGGAAAAGATGAATGCTACGGAGCTTTGAATTGATTTTGTACTTCCCAACGTCGAATTATTTTACGATTATAAAGCTTTTGGTGAAGTAATTCCTGTTGATTTTCAAAACGCACTTGGAAAAGATAATTCATTATCATAATGCCTATTATTTGACATTGCCTACCTATCATAATTGTATTAAAATAAATGAATAATTTATATGTTTGGATACAAGCATCAATAGAATTTGCAGAAGAATGAGAGATGATGGGGATGCCTAAATATATTTGGCTATTAGTTATAGCTACAACGATTAATGTAACCGGAGGATCATTTTTATGGCCGCTCAATACAATTTATATGCATAATGAACTTGGTAAAAGTCTTGCTTTTGCTGGGGTCATTTTAATGTTGAATCAAGGAGCAGCTATCGTAGGTAATTTAATTGGTGGAGCGCTTTTTGATAAATTTAGCCCTTATAAAACGATTTTATACTCCACATTGCTCGTAACTTCGGCTGCAATATTCCTTTCGTTTCATCATACGATTGTACCTTATTCCATTATGCTGATTCTTATCGGATTTGGAACAGGTGCTACTTGGCCAGTTATGTTTGCGATGGCTGGTTCAATTTGGCCAGAAGGGGGACGCCGCGCATTTAATGCAATATACGTTGCGCAAAACTTAGGTGTTGCTCTTGGTGCAACAATTGGTGGATTTGTGGCAAGTATTTCATTTAACTATATTTTCATCGCGAATGCATCATTGTTTTTTGTTTTTCTGTTAATGGTATTGTTTTTCTTTCGTGGAATGGATGAGGAACGTGATCGTCAAATGCACACGACTGTTATTGAGCAAAGCAAAAAGATTGAAAATAAGTCGGCCTTTCGATCCCTTCTCATTCTGTGTAGTGGCTTTTTTGTTGTTTGGTTTGCTTATAGTCAATGGCAATCAACGATAGCATCACATACACAAGATATAGGTATTCCGCTAGAACAATACAGTACATTATGGGCAATTAATGGGTTTCTAATTGTGCTTGGTCAGCCTTTATTAAAGTTGTTCACATGGCAGTCTCAAAAGACGTATATTTACGTTGGGAGTACGATCTTTCTATTTTCATTCATCATTGCGATGGTGGCAGATCAATTTGTTATGTTTGCCGTAGCCATGGTGATTTTAACAATTGGGGAAATGCTCGTTTGGCCTGCGATTCCTACTTTAGCAGATGAACTAGCTCCAAAAGGTAGAGCAGGATTTTATCAAGGTATTGTGAATAGTGTTGCTGCTGCAGGACGAATGCTTGGTCCTGTTCTTGGTGGCTTAATTGTTGACTTATTTCACATTCAATTGTTGTTCTTTATTTTGATATTTTTATTATTTATTCCATATGTAACGACAACACTTTTTGATCGAAGAATTCAAAATTAATGATGAGATAGTTTAGTCTTAATAGAGAAATGCACGATGAACTCAATATCAAGGAGGATTCCATGGGACAAATAAAATTAATCGCACTAGATATGGATGGGACGTTATTAAATAAAGACGATATGATTACAGATTATACGAGAGAAGTATTATCACAGGCAATGGACAAAGGTGTACATGTCGTGTTAAGCACTGGTCGATGGTTGGAATCATGTTATCCGTATGCCGAAGCTTTAGGATTAACATCCTATTTAGTGACGAGTAATGGTGGCCAAATTTGGACTGTTAAGAAGGAGTTGATTGAAGAGCATTTGCTAGAAACAGCTAAACTCGAAAAAATGTATCATTTAGGAAAAGAAATCGGGTTAGATATGTGGATGGTTTCTACGAAAGGCGTATATCGTGATAGACTTCCAGATGATTATCTAGAACAGGATTGGTTAAAACTCGGATGTGATACATTTGACAAGCAGAAGCTAGAAGAAATGATGAAGGAATTATCCTATATAGATGGACTTGAGTTAACAAATTCATTACCTACAAACGTAGAAGTAAATCCAAAGGGCGTTAATAAAGCGAATGCATTAAAAACGGTTTGTGAAAAAATTGGTATTACAATGGATAATGTATTTGCTGCTGGGGATAGCTTAAATGATATAAAAATGATACAACAGGCAGGAATAGGTGTAGCGATGGGAAATGCACAAGAAGCAATTAAAAAAGCTGCCGACTTTGTAACAGATACCAACAATAATGATGGTGTGGCAAAGGCTGTTAAACGTTTTGTACTATAGCGTATAAATTGTTTTTATGTAGAGAAATACCGTTGCGATACATTGATTTATCCATGCTCTTTCTTTGTTCCTTGAAAAGGAGTATAATGGAACAAGAACCTTGAAAGGGGATGTAGCTGTCATGTCTTTTTCTCGTGGACCAAAAGAACCACTTCCAGAAGAGGAAACAGCAGTATGGTCATGCACAAGTGACGATTGTAATGGCTGGATGCGTGCATCATATAGCTTTGCAAAGGAACCTAAATGTCCGCTCTGTGAGTCTGAAATGGAGCAAGAGGTACGAATGCTTCCAAAACTAGAAAATTAATGCGCGTTTTTTAATGTGACATGCATATGATTAACAGGGGTTGGAACAACGTATTGCTTATAATTGGAATTATGTTTTATTTATTTTAGGAAGTAACATGTAAAGAGAGTATCTACGATAAATGTGGGTGCTCTTTTTTGTGTGCGAAATTAGGATTGTCTAAAGAGAGAAACACTTCTTTGCAAACTATAAGCTTTTTTCTTCCATTTAGCTCATGGAAAAGTAGGCATAAATTCCTTTGTAAACTTATAAATTGTAATAAAGTCATCATGATCTTCATACACCTTTGCCCACTAATTATATAAGGGAGGAAAAAGTGTATGCAATACGCAAATCCAAATACTACTGGATCTAAAGTGAATTTTAAAGAGAGGTATGACAATTTTATTGGCGGGAAATATCAACCGCCAGTAAATGGTGTTTATTTCCAAAATGTTAGCCCTGTAACGGGGGAGGTTTTCTGTGAGGTTGCTCGTTCGTCAAAAGAGGATGTAGATGCTGCTATTGATGCAGCGTATCAAGCGAAAGAAAGCTGGAAGGAAACCTCGGTAGCAGAGCGATCACAAATTTTAAATGATATTGCAGATCGCATGGAGGATAACTTAGAAATGTTAGCGGTTGCTGAAACCTGGGACAATGGAAAAGCAGTTCGCGAAACGTTAGCCGCTGACATTCCTCTAGCAATTGATCATTTTCGATATTTTGCTGGTGTGATTCGAGCACAGGAAGGTGGCATAAGTCAGATTGACTCGAATACGGTAGCCTATCACTTCCAAGAACCTTTAGGTGTTGTCGGACAAATTATTCCATGGAACTTTCCTATCTTGATGGCTACTTGGAAACTAGCTCCAGCATTAGCGGCAGCAAACTGTGTTATTTTAAAGCCTGCTGAACAAACGCCTGCATCGGTTCATGTGTTACTAGATTTAATAAAAGATCTACTACCAGATGGTGTGGTAAATGTGGTCAATGGTTTTGGTGTAGAAGCGGGAAAACCGTTAGCCACTAATTCCCGTATTGCCAAAATTGCATTTACTGGAGAAACGACGACGGGAAGACTTATTATGCAATATGCGTCCGAAAATATCATTCCAGTGACGCTTGAATTAGGTGGTAAATCGCCAAATATATTTTTGCCAGATGTCATGGATAAGGATGATGCATTTTTAAACAAGGCGATTGAAGGGCTTGTGATGTTTGCACTTAATCAAGGGGAAGTATGTACGTGTCCATCAAGAGCGCTTATCCATGAATCAATCTATGATTCGTTTATGGAGCGGGCGATAGAGCGTGTCAAACAAATAAAAGTTGGGCATCCATTAAATACAGAAACAATGATGGGAGCACAGGCTTCTACAGAGCAACTTGAAAAGATTAAGTCCTATTTGGATATTGGAAAACAAGAAGGAGCGGAAGTGCTCGTTGGTGGAGATGTCAATCAATTAGCAGGAGAATTAGCCGGCGGATATTATGTTCAACCAACCATCTTTAAAGGAAATAATAGTATGCGTATTTTTCAGGAAGAGATTTTTGGACCCGTTCTTTCTGTAACTACATTTACGGATGAAGAAGAGGCAATGAAGATTGCCAATGATACATTATATGGTTTAGGTGCTGGTGTTTGGACGAGAAATATAAATACGGCATATCGTTTTGGAAGAGGAATTGAAGCAGGAAGAGTGTGGACGAATTGTTATCATCAATATCCTGCACATGCTGCCTTTGGCGGCTATAAAAAATCGGGTATTGGTAGAGAAAATCATCGTATGATGCTTGACCATTATCAACAAACGAAAAATTTGCTTATTAGCTATTCAGAAGGAGCTGCAGGCCTGTTTTAAAAGTGTTAATTATTATGGAAAAGGAGAATGCACCTCTTTTCGGCATGATAAGGAGGAAAAGGTATGGTAGAACGTGTCATTGCAACCGAAGCGGCGCTAGAGCTTATCGAACACTTAAAACGATTACATGGTGACTTGTTATTTCACCAATCAGGAGGCTGCTGTGATGGAAGCGCGCCGATGTGTTTTCCGAAAGAAGAATTTAGAGTAGGCGATTCTGATATGAAGCTAGGGGAAATTGGTGGGTGTCCCTTTTATATCGCAAAGGATCAGTATGCATATTGGCAGCATACGCAGTTAATTATTGACGTAGTAGAAGGAAGAGGAGGAATGTTCTCGTTGGAGGGTCCAGAAGGAAAGCGCTTCTTAACTAGATCGCGTGTGTTTACAAATGAGGAATGTAATAGCTTGGTGAATAAAACGTAGCATGTTTTGTATTCAAGTTGCATAGAAAAATCTTGATACTGGAATCACTAAACTAGCCCAATACACATACACTAGTTGAGAGTCATATTAAAACTAAAGGATGTGTTAGCTTGGATAAAACATATTATTATGTCACTGGAAATACATCAAAAGGGCTGGTAAATTTCTTAGATTCAAATTTGCACCAGATTAAAAATGTGATTGTTCTAAAGCATCCATCATTACGGGTGAAAACTGCAGTATTGGATCATCTTGTGAAGCAGCTTTCTAATCAAAAGAATATAGAAATATTATGTAGTCCGTTTGGAGCGGACTTACTTGATGGCATCATCAACAGAGAGGATTCTGTTGCTATTGTTTCAGAAGATGTAATACCGGCGGGTACGAATTTGGATGTAAAGGAAGTAGACCTAGAATTAACAATCCAATATTCTGAACAGGATAGTGCTACGAATAGAGAAATCTATAGGCTTTTAGATAATGCTTATGCATTGTTTGCTGATGGCTTAGAAGTTCATGATGATCTCGAATCCATTTATATTCAAAATATGGATTTTGACCGTGCAAACGAAACGACTTCAAACTTAATTGAAAGTCTCTTAAACGGGGCTGTGGAAAAAGAAGGAAAGGGACACGTTTTCCATCGCCTTTTTGGTACAAATACGCCAGATGGAAGCGTTAATGTCCTCCCTTCCCTTCTTCAAAGAGTTAACAAAAAATATTACATTAAAGGGCGTGCTGGTACAGGGAAATCGACCTTAATGAAGAAGGTATGTCAAGCCTGTGTGGAACGTGGGTATGATACGGAATTGTATCATTGTAGCTTTGATCCAAACAGTATTGATATGGTACTTGTTGATGAGTTAGGCTTCGCAGTATTTGATAGTACCGATCCACATGAGTTTTTCCCTGAAGATGAGCAAGATATCATTCTAGATATGTACGAGAAGGCAGTAGCGCCAGGAACGGACGATTTGTATGCCGCATCTATTCACAGTTTAAACGAAGCGTATAAAGGATACATGAAAAAAGGAATATTAAAGATTAAGGATGCACGAGTGAAGCTAGATGAGATTGAGAAAAAAGATTCTATTTCAGAATTAACCCTACGTCAAGTAACGGATCAGCTATTAGCTGTAAAAGAATAAATAATCGCCAACCTTGGCGATTGTTTATTCTAAATTCCTAAAAGCAGTTGCGTGGTTCATAAAAATTGTGTAAAATTAATTTACAGAAAATTATGATTATAAGTGGTGGGGGTGGATAAGTGGTAACCGTCAAATTACTTAAACCATACTACATTAAGTCAGACGAACAAAATGTAATTGTTGTCTTAGCCTATCAATACTTCGCGATGTTTATAAATCATAAAGTGTACCAATTTATTCCGGTAGAAGAGAAAGAAATTCGAATTAATCGGGTTACGAGAAAAATAGAAAATGTCGGTGCGCGGTTTGCCTTTCAAAAAGGAAAAGATATTATTTATATGTCGATGTCAGAACTTATTTCTTTACCTGATTTTCTCCGCCAACTCAATACAATTACAGCTCCATATTTTGAAGAAGAAACAGAAATTAATAAGGTGGAGCAAACTGCTATTATTCGTGAACTAGAGCAATTAAACGTAAAGCGATTAATTGACAAAGCATTAGATGAACGAGATGAAACAGCATTTCGTCAATTAATGAAGCTACTGTAACGAAAAGCATTTCTCATAAAAAATGGGAAATGCCTTTTTCTTGTCTTTTTAACGGTACAGCTTTATATGAAATATACCAATGCTTTCATATTAATAAACAAGCTGTTGTTAATCTGTCGGATAATTGGATGAAAATGACAATTTATCTTTTATGGTAAAGAAAAAAGAAACATAAGGTGTAAAAAAATTCCTCAAAACTATATCCATAGATACTTTGAAAAATTTAGAGAATATGATAATATTAAAAACTGTTGGCGAATTTTGCAATTTTAATTAAATTTTCTAATTACTTCGAAAACTATCTGTTTATTCGTCATTAAAATTAAAGAAGAAGGTGTTTTGTTTGGCAAAGGAAAAGGGGAATGCAGGCTTTCAACCATATGTACCTGCTTCACAAAAACGTCCTGAATTTACTGTAATGGCTATGATTGTTGGAGCATTTCTAGCAATTATATTTGGCGCAGCAAATGCTTATTTAGGATTGATCGTGGGAATGACCGTTTCTGCATCTATTCCAGCTGCAGTCATTTCAATGGCAATATTACGGGTCATAATGAAGCGTACATCTATCTTGGAAAATAATATCGTTCAGACGATTACTTCCACTGGTGAATCACTTGCGGCTGGGGTGATTTTTACGCTTCCTGCATTATTTATTTGGCAGTTACAACCCAGCCTAACTACCATTGCAATTATTGCATTAGCAGGTGGGATTCTTGGTGTTGTATTAATGATTCCATTACGTCGTGCACTAATTGTTAAAGAACATGACACACTTCCTTATCCAGAAGGAACTGCGTGTGCAGAGGTGCTTGTTGCAGGAGAAGAAGGAGGAAAAGGAGCCAAACTAATTTTTGGTGGTCTTGGTATTGGAGCCGGATTTAAGCTCTTAACAGATGCTGTAAAGGCTTTTCCTTCTGCGATCGAATGGGAAATTTATAAATTTCAAAACGCAGCAATTGGCATGAATACGTTACCTGCTTTACTAGGGGTTGGATTTATAATAGGACCAAGAATTGCCGGAATTATGTTTGCTGGTGCAGTTCTTGGTTGGCTAGGAATCATCCCGTTAATCAGTTATTTTGGTCAATTTGCAGATACGGTTATTTACCCTGCAGCAATTCCAATCAGTGAGATGAACTTCCATGATATTTGGGGCAATTACTTAAGATATATTGGTGCTGGAGCTGTAGCATTTGGAGGAATTATGGGGCTTGTCAAAACATTGCCAACTATTATCTCTTCCTTTACTGGAGCTGTAAAAGGATTTAAGGATGCAGGTGGAAGTCAGCAGCTCCGTACAGAACAGGATATTCCAATGAAAGCGATTGTTCTTTTAACGGTCGGGTTTTTAGCAATTCTAACATTCTTCCCACATATTGAGGTTGGAATTGTTGGTGCGCTACTCCTGTTAGTATTTGGATTTTTCTTTGTAACTGTTTCATCACGCATTGTCGGAATTGTTGGCTCTTCTTCAAATCCGGTATCAGGGATGACAATCGCAGCTTTAATTTTCATTACGATTGTATTGTCTTTAGTAGGACAAACCGGTGAAGCGGGTATGGTATCTGCGATTATTATTGGTTCTGTTGTTTGTATAGCTGCGGCAATTGCAGGAGATACTTCACAGGATTTAAAAACCGGATATATTGTAGGAGCTACTCCAAAATGGCAACAAATTGCGCAGCTTTATGGTGTGCTTATTACGAGTATAGTGATTGGCTTTATCCTAATTTTATTAGATAATGCATATGGCTTTGGATCATCAGATTTACCTGCACCACAAGCGGTTCTTATGTCTATGGTGGTTGAAGGAATCATGAATGGTGATCTTCCTTGGAATTTAATTTTTATCGGAATGGCAACTGCAGCAGTAGTGGAGTTGTTTGGAATCGGTTCATTACCATTTGCAGTAGGATTATATTTACCAATACATTTAACATCACCAATTATGGTTGGTGGATTAATTAAGTGGATTGTAGAACGAAGAGCGAAATCCAAAGAAGAACGTAAAGAAAAAGTGGAGCGTGGAATCTTACTGTCATCAGGTTTAATTGCTGGTGAAGCATTAATGGGGGTAATGATTGCACTTTCTATAACAGCTGGAATTACATTACCAGCAGAGACGTTATTTGGTCCAATGGTATCGATTGTGATGTTTGGACTCGTTGCTTGGTATTTATACTTTACTGCAACGAAGAAAAAAATATAATAAATGAAGAAAACACCTGTACGCGAGATAAAATCGTGTACAGGTGTTTTCAGTTATCGAATTGCTTTTAAAATGTTTGTTACTTTCTCAGTTGTAAGATGGCTAGCTCCTTTATCTTGAACCTTCTCAAGCATCATTGCGATGACAATATTTTGTTCATCTGTTGGATAACCAACGAACCACCCATTTTCATCGCCATCTTCTCCAGTATTTAATTTTAGTTCAGCAGTTCCTGTTTTTCCTGATATCGGAAAATCTGCTTTTTGAGCTTCTTTTGCTGTTCCATTCGTGACAACTTTTCGCAACGCTTTTTGAATGAGTTGTGCATGGTCTGCTGAAAGAATATCCTTTTTCCAAGGTTGACCCGTTTCTTCTGTAAGTAAAAGCGTTGGCTTAACCATTGTCCCATTATTGAGAAAAGCTCCAAATGCAGCTGCTAAATGTAAAGAACTTAATTGAATTTCTCCCTGACCATAGCTTGTATTCGCTAATAGCACTTCATCGTCTAAACTTCCTGAAGCAGATATAGATGATGGTGTTATCGGGTATTCAAATGGAACATCTTCTCCAATTCCAAACTGCTTTAGGCCATCGACAAGTGCTTTATCTCCCATCTCTACTGCCTTTTTCGCAAAAAAGATATTGTCGGAACGAACAAGGGCATCTGTGACATCAACTGGTTTGCTAGAGGTAGATACGCGTCGTACTTTATAATCTCCCCAGCCTTTTCCATTACTCCAGGTTAATCCCTTTATTTCAATACCTTCATTAGGTTTAATCGTCCCCTCTTGTAAGCCGATCGCAGCAGTAATTGGTTTCATTACGGATCCAGGTGCATACGTTGAAGCAAACCGATTTAGTAAAGGATTTTGCGGATTTTTTTGCAATTCATCCCATTTACTTTGTTGTATTCCATAAATAAAATCATTTGGATCAAAGGATGGACTACTTACTAATGCTAATGTCTCTCCTGTTTTTGGATGGATCGCCACTGCTGTTCCAGCTTCCTCACCAAAGCTTTTAAATATTTCACTTTGTACATTCACATCAATGGTCAATGCAATATTTTCTCCATTTTTAACAGGCTTCTCAGCTAGGAATTGCTCCTCTTCACCATCCTTTGTAATCGAAATGGTGACTCCTTTTTCTCCTCTAAGCTTCTCTTCATATAATTGCTCCAGACCGCGTTTTCCAATCAAGTCATTTGCATCGTAATTTCTATCACTAATTTCTTCTAATTCTTCAGCTGTTATTTTTCCAATATAACCGACTAGATGAGCGGCGTCTTCGCCAGCAGGGTATACTCTGCCCGTTACTTCCTTTCCTTTTACCCCATTGATCGCCCATAGTTTCTCTAGCAATGCCTCATTTGCTGGTGGTACTTTTTTCAATGGGACAAATAAATTTGGTTTTACCCAGCTAGCGTTTAATTGCTTATCAATTGTTTCAACTGACATGTTGAGCAAGGAAGCTATTGTTTGCTTACTACTTGCAACAAGCTCTTCCGGAACGACACCGATTTCCCACACACTAGCATTAATAGCAAGTGGCATTTTATTTCGATCTTCAATCTCACCGCGAGTTGGTTGCACCGTATTAATTCTTATTTTCCCTCCATCTTTTATTTGAGGAAATATAAAGCCGGGATCCCAATTAATAAACCAATTTTTGTTATCTTTTTCTCCTTGTTCAACAAGTGTAGCATCGTAATCAAAGGTAATTGGACCTGCTGCACTGTTCATTTCTACAGTAAATGGAATGGTAGCTTCTCCATTTTTTGTTGCTGCTTTCAATTTTTCCTCACTAAGCTTCGAAAACGATACGTTCACATCTGTAATCGAAAGATCCTCATATATTTTTTTATAGCGATCAACGACTTCTTCTGTTGGATATAGAGTAGTAGCTTCGTTGGATAGCATGCTATACATCTTATCGAACGCCTGCTTATTCCAATGTGCTGCATATTGTTCAAAACGATCGTTTGGTGTAACTTGATCATCGTTCGAACATGCAGTTACAAATAAGATTAACATCATTATAAGAATAAATTGTATTTTTCTCATATGAACCCCCTCAATATGATAACGTACATAGTCTCATTATAGCATGGCGGCATAGACAATAAAAAGCCACCTAATCGGTTAATTATTGGTTATTTCCGCATAACTAGTAGTATTTCAATCCGATGAGAAGCAGGATAAGGTAAGGGAAGGATATGCTGAAAGTAAATGTCATTTTTCTGTTCAATTAAAAATCAGTGAGAGATGAAAAAGTCCTCACTGATTAGTATTTCATATTATTTTGCTTGCATATGTGATTTGATTTCATTCGTGATTCGAGCGAATTCTGAATCAGGAACTACATAATACCATACTTTTCCAATAGTTTGTCCGCTGCCTTTAATCTCTAATGTTTTCATGTTATTTCTTGTGTTGCGATAGTTAGAGAAAAGATTTTGTAATTGGTCTTTGTTTAAATCTGTTTCAACATTGTTTCCTAAGATACCAAAAATCTCGCCAACTTTAGTTATACTGGAAAAGCTCGCTGCTTCATTCATTGCAGCAGTAATCACATTTCGTTGTCGTTCATTTCGCCCTAAGTCTCCGCGTGGATCTCCTTTTCTCATCCGAATGTATTTTAAAGCATCTTCTCCATTTAAGTGAATTTTGCCTTTTTCAAATGTTCGTCCTCCTTGAGAAAACGCTTGATCATTTTGTACCGTTACGCCACCTAGGGCGTCAACACCTTGCTGGAAGCCTTCCATGTTAACCTTGGCGTAAAAATGAACGGGAACATCAAATGTTTCTTCTACAGTTTGAACAGACAGTTCGACTCCTCCATAAGCATAGGAATGATTAATTTTATCCTTATTTCTTCCTGGAAGAGTAACGTATGTATCCCTTGGGATACTAAGCATTACCATAGAGTTGGTTTTAGGATTTAAGGACATAAGAATCATTGTATCTGATCTTCCTTTATCTCCAGGCCTTTGATCTACACCAAGTAATAGAATATTTACTGTGTGATTCTTTTTGAAAATGGATTCGATTTCTTTTTGACGATCAGGATCATCATCTCTTGCTAAAGGATTGTGCATTGTTTCAATCGTGTCCCCAAGCTTATCCCACATATAGTAGAGGAAGCCTCCCCCTATTAGTAGGACAGTAATTAAACTAATTCCAATCCACTTTAACCATTTCTTCTTTTTTCGCTTACGCTTATCTGTTCTTAATTCCACGTATATTCTCCTCATCTAGCATGATTAATATTAAATGTATCTTGTTGTAATTATATTCGTTGAATCAAATTATATCGAACATTAATTCGTTCGTCTATTTATTCTAATTATTTCTTTTTCGATTCGATAGGTAGTGCAGTAATAATATATCGATCTGGTGCATTGCCTATATACGTGAAGGGATAACATGTAGTAACGGTTAAAACTTCATTTGGTGCTGTTGGAACGATAATGGATCGATCATTTGCGGGAACAACTTTCGTGTTTGAAATTTCATAGGAAAAGCTTCCATATGGTGGTAACTGGATAGTAAGTATATCACCAATTTCGAGTTCCCCCATCCTCCGGAAAACGGTGTCTCGATGTCCAGACAGTACAATTTGATCTTGTTGCGTAGGATAAGCGGTCCCACGGTAATGACCAACACCTTTTTCTAATTCATCTTCATCTGTACCTTCGACGATTGGCAATTGTGCAGAAAGCTTTGGAATATGAAGAAGTCCAACGGTTTCTCCCACAGATGGATTGAACTGATCAGGAAAAGAAATTGTATCTGTATGTCCATTACTTGATGGAAGCTGATTTTTTTCTACTAGTTGTTTTGCCTCTTGCAAGCTTTTATTTTGAGCAGCGTTTGTCTGATACCATTGGTAACCACCAATGGTTGTCAAGCATACCCCTAAAAGTATGAAAAGAATTGCTAGCCTTTTCAAATATCATTCCCCTTTCTTTAAGCTCTTTTCACCCTGTAATATTATTATTTTAACGTTTTGTTTCATCTAGTATATAGAAGAAAATAGAAACTGAAAAGTCACTTGTTCTTTATAAGGAACAAAAATAATAGAAATAAGTAAAAACATGCATAAATCAAAGGGAAATCGATTAAACAAGAGATATTTGTTCTTAATATAGAATATTTGCCTAGATTTAAAGGTTTTCAAACAAAGGTGTGTCCTTTATAATCTTTATGAACTCGTTCTTTAAAAAGAACGAACGGAACTGAAACAATATTGGCTATTTTTTTACCAAATGTGTTCTTTAAAAAGAACAAGGAAGATAGGAGGAGGGAGCCGTGCGATTAAAGCGGTATAAAAAATTTCAAAAAAGATATAGACGAACAAAGGTAGGGTTTCAATTATTGTTAGTCTGGGCTTGTGTACTCCTAGCAGGAACGTATTTTAATACATATACAAATGCGAGCTTTAATGACATAGAGGATGTTTCTAATTATTTACACGTTGACTGGGAGCAGGAAGAGGAACCTGGAGATCCAGATGAAGAATGGGATAAGAGCTCGTTAGTCGCAATGGAAGGCGATGGAAGCTTTGGATTTACATGCAATAGTGGCACAGTAGAATTATTTTCAATGATAAAAAACAAAGAAGATAGCAGTGATATGGCTGGCCCTTCAACATTTGATATACAGTATGCTCCATTTGAAGAGAAAGGACCGAATAATGGTCACCCAGGTGAGACGATATATTCAGGAGAGATCCCTGCACTAGAAAGTGGTGAAACTGTTACACTTCGTTTCTCTGCTAATGAATTACGACCAGGAAAATATAAATTTAAGGCATATCAGCGACCAGGACATCCCGGGAATAGTACACCTTGGGGAGGAATGATTGAACTTACGGTAGAGGATTTGAATAATTGTCTAGGAAATCAGACGACGGTCAATACGCCTGATAAGGAACAGTTTGAAGAAAAGAACGAAAAGCAAAAGGAATCTGAACCTAAAACAAAAAAGAACGAGGCTAATGAGGAAGTAGTTGTTCCGGAGGAAGGGCAAATAAAAGAGACTGAAAGTCAGGAGAGTCCTGCTGAAAAAGAACCGAATACCAAAGATGGAAATGAACAGGAAGGGAAGGAAGAAGCTTCGAATATTGGAGGGGATGATACATGACAACAACAAGCTATGAAAGTAGAAAAGAAAGCCATCAACAGGACCGGAAGAAAAAAGCTTGGACAATGATTAGCAATACAATGTCTACATTATTAATTGTTGTGTTACTTGGAATGACAATTTTGGTACTCTCTGCACGTGCATCAGGAGGCGAGCCAGAACTGTTTGGCTATCAAGTGAAAACTGTCCTCTCTGGATCGATGGAGCCTGCCTTTGATACAGGATCGGTCATTATCGTCAAGCAAATGGAGAATCCAAATGCGATTTCAAAAGGTGATGTGATTACTTATAAGCAAAGTAATAGTCAGCTTGTTACCCATCGCGTTATTGAAGTAATAAATCAGGGGGAGGCAACACAGTTTCGAACAAAGGGTGACAATAATAAAAATCCAGATATGAATCTAGTTCTCCCTCAAAATGTTACTGCAAAGTATACCGGAATTACGGTGCCATTTATCGGATATTTGCTTGGATACGCGAGCACACCTTTAGGTGTAGCATTACTTCTCATTGTTCCCGGAATCATGCTACTGGCGTATTCAATATTTACGATTCACCGTGCATTAAAAGAAATCGAACAAACAACAAAAGACTCGAAAACAGAGGAACAGACAATTGCTTAATAATTGTTCCCCTTGAACAAGGGTTCAATATACATACCCAATTGGGTGAAAACTATTTAGGAGGAATGGGAAATGAGTATGAAGAAAAAAATGACAACAGGTATTCTAGCAGGCGCGCTTGGATTGTCACTTGTTGCTGGCGGAACGTATGCTGCATTTAATGATGTAGAAACTGTCGACAACAGCTTTGCAGCAGGAACACTAGATTTAGAAACAAATACAGATGTGTTGTTTGATCTAAGCAATTTAAAGCCAGGCGATTGGTTTGAAAAAACATTGACCTTAACGAATAACGGGTCGCTAGCGATTGATGAGATCTTATTAACGAGTTTTGCTTCAGGATGGGAAGATGTGCTCCATAACCAATTACCTGATGATGGTGTTAATAACGAAGTAGATTTTCTCCGCCAATTTCAAGTTGAAGTGATGGGAGAGACATTTACATTAGATGAATTAGTAGCTCATGCTAATCAAAGCGTTACCTTTGAAGGAGCGGGTGTGGCTTCATTAGAACCGGGAGATTCTCATGATTTTGATGTAAAAATTACGTTTGTAGAGGACGATACTCGCTATGATGGCTCTCGCTTCTTTGAGCAAAACAAATACCAAGGAGAAGGTGCAGCGATTAATTTACGCTTTGAAGCTACACAAATGCCTGGTGAAGATCGCAGCAACGACTAAAAAATTGAATGGGGGAGCGTAAAAGATGGGTATTAAAAAACGATTAACAAGTGGAGCTATTGCTGCCACACTCGGAATCTCATTAATTGGAGTAGGAACATGGGCAGCGTTTAATGATGTGGAAAATGTAGAAGGTGGCGTTGCGGCAGGAACCTTGGAACTTTCTTTAAATGAACTGAATGGACAGCCGGTAAACTTTGATATTTCTAACTTAAAGCCTGGTGACCATATGACAAGACAGCTTCAGCTTAAAAATGATGGCTCACTAGCGATAAAAGATGTGCTCTTGTCTATAGAGACCGTTGACTTTCAAGACTATGCGCCAAATGAGCCAGGAATGCCAGGCTATGAGGATGAGGATACGTGGGGAGAAAATACCGTTGTTGACTACTTAAACCAGTTTGAAGTTACCATCATGAATGTAGGAAATGAAGGCAGTGGGGATGGGGAATTCCCGAAGAATATTATTCTTGAGAATGTATCTTTAGGCGATTTTTATTTAGCATCTGGTACGATCCATGGCGATCGTCCAGGGGAGGATCCAGCTTCTATCCAAGCTGCTAGAGAACGTGTCTGGAATAGTGTCGATCAAGCATATATTGATGTAGCTTCAAATCGATTGAATGTGTCAACAGTAAATCCTGATCAATGGACGGGACTTCCAGTCGATCCGTATGATCCAGACAATGTGCTTATCAAAATTGCTTTTAAAGATGACCAAACAAAAAATGAAGATGGCACATATGTACAGAACAAATATCAAGGAGATGCTGCTGCAATCGAATTTATGTTTGAAGCGAGACAATGGGATGGGCAGGATGTTTCCGACGAAGAAGGCTATGTAGAATCCAATGAACAGGCTAATAATGGCAATTAATTATTAAGGGAAGAGCTGCAGGGGAATTTGACGATTCCCCTGCAGCTATCTACTAAAGCTGGGAGGGGTGGATAGAATGAAACTAAAAGAAACAATTTTTTTCACCATTGTAATAATGGTGTTTTCCAGTATTTCTTTGGTGCATGCTGAAGAAGAATTTAATGTTGAACTTTCTACGAATCCCAGCACTATTCTTTTTCATATTGAAGAAATGAAACCAGGAGACTATGCAAGTAAAACATTAACGGTTACAAGTAATAGCACAGGAATGGTTGGTTATATCGTTAATGAAAGGTTTGTAGATGGATCTGAGAAGCTGTATGACCATCTAACATTAAGAATTTCAGATGAACACTCGACTTTATATGATGGGTTGGTGAAAGACTTTCAACAGCTCGAAAGTCGCGAATTAAAAGAGAAAGATTCAGATGTAATTACTTTTACAGTGTCCATGCCAAGTGAGTTAGGAAATGATTTTCAAGGGTTGAGAACAGCATTTGAACTAGAAATTTATGCAGAAGGGTCAATAAATAGTGCTTTGCCATCAGGAAGTAAATTACCAAACACGGCAACAGCTATGTTTCAGTATATTTTAATTGGTATCATCTTATTAAGTGTTGGAACTGCGGTTTATCTCCTACAAGTACGAAAGACATTGTTCAGGAAAAAGAAATTAGATATCGAATCATAATTTTCCTGCAAATATAGACAAAATGATGTGAGGCATTATACAAAACTAGTTTTAATATGACAAAACAAGTCAACCAAAAGTCCTTACTCGTATAGTATATTAGACATATAGAGAAAAAACTTCCTCAGAATAAAGGCAAACTTATTGAAAGGTAAGGACGCAAAATCACAGGTCTAACGTAATTGCTAGGACGGCTGGATTGCCTGAGCGTTATATTGGGGGATGGGGGAAATGGAAAGTATAATGGGAAAAGTTGTATTGGATGAGGAATGGATTATGCTAATAAAGGAGGCGAAGGCTGTAGGGCTATCAGTGGAAGATGTACGTTTATTTATAGAAGAAAATAAATCATGTACATAGCGAATTGAAAAACGTACTATATATAGAACTGCTCACCTATTTTGTGGTATAATTCGCAATGAAAGAAGGTGAGATGCTTGATAGGTGAAAAAATCAAACAATTACGGACAGAAAAGAACCTGTCTATATCTGAATTGGCTGAGCGAGCAAATGTAGCAAAATCCTATCTAAGTTCCATTGAGCGCAACTTGCAACGGAATCCATCAATCCATTTTATGGAAAAAATCAGTAGTGTGTTAGGGGTAACTGTTAATGAGTTGCTTGATGACAACCATGATTCACAAGAGGAAGTGCTTGATCATGAATGGCTGCAAATTGTCAAAGAGGCAATGGATTCAGGCATTACAAAAGAACAGTTCAAGGAGTTTTTGGAATTTAGCAAGTGGAAAAACAAGCAAGAGAACCACTCTTGATTTGAAATGCGATTACCCTAATTAAATAATATATTTTTGCATACTACGGAGATGATACTGTAGTATTTTTTCTTGTGTTTTTTACATGTGTAGGTTTGCTCTCCTCCAACATTTGAAGATTCATCCCACGTAAACTGGAGGTGCTCTGTCTTACCTGCGTCAGCAACAAGCTTCTTTCTTAACCTAATGAACATTGATTGTGTATAAAAGTTGACAACAATACATAAAATTAACCTTTCCATAAATTTAAATATGGATTTTTGTTCCAATACGTAGTACGATGGAACTAATTGTCATTCGGTAATGAATTAAGCATAATCCCTTTCATGATTATTCTTATGTTGTATCGCATAACATCCTAAATTTACATACTCTTCTAATATCATTATGGTAGGGTAGCATTTTTCGTTATCGTATCTTTAGTAACCTTAAACTGTTTCCGTGCATAAGATAGTTGAAACAAGTTTTGTGCAAGGACAAAAACAATAAGGTGATGCTACATGATGTCTTTTTTAATAGCACAAAGATAGGTAAAGACAAAAACATCATAAAGCTTTCGAAAATTATATAGATAGAACGTCAAAAATCGACAGTATTCTATAGTTATATATGTTATTCTTCGGTTACGTTGCATTTTTTGCCGACTACTAAAAGAATTTGTCAATCCGTACGGTTAAAATAATCTAATATTGGGATACTTTTTAAGAGGGTGAAGAAATGAGTGAACGGGAATATTATAAGCATGTATTACAAAAGGTAATTGCAGAGACAGAAAATGAAAAGATAAAGACGTCTGAAGAACTAATTCAAGCACTTATATTTGAGCTTACTGAATTAAGACGAACAGCAACAGATTAGAAATGCTACGTTGGAATGGATGATTATCAAAGTTTATTGCTGTATAATAACAGCGTAACATTGGACAAACTGTTTGCGAAATTGATGGAACGGATAGTAAGTTTTTTCCTTATACTATTGATTTTAGGTGGGAAGATAGTATGGATACGTTTAAAAATCCAAATTTGATGATTTTTAAATGAATAATGCAGGCTAATGCTTATGAGCACATAGGCATTAGCCTCTTTGTAATTAGAGACCACTGGAGCTGTGTCAAGTGGAAATAAAAGTTATCACGAAAAATAGTGCCTAAACGTAATATACGAGGAGGAATATAATTATGAAACGATTGTTAAATTGTACTGCTTCTGATTTCGCTTCAATGAATAAAGATGAACTCTTGCAATCTATTCAGGCTTCAGAGGGAAGAACCATGCTTGCAGAAGTCGTGTGCTCCACTACGCCATTATATCCAGGCTTAACAAATGCAGAATATGTAGCAGCATTTGGGGCGGATCTTGTTTTGTTAAATGTATTTGATGTTGACAAGCCTAGCGTTGAAGGTTTAGAGCTTTTAGAGAAGAAAGTAGAAACAAACGATATTATCCAAACGGTAAAGGAACTAGTTGGGCGACCTGTTGGAATTAATTTAGAGCCAGTAGATATTCACGCTAATGAGTTAGAAACATTAGAGCAATTGCCGGCAGGACGACGGGCGACAGATAATACGATTCAAAAAGCAATAGGCCTTGGTGTTGATTTTATTTGTCTGACTGGTAATCCGAAAACAGGTGTATCTAATGATGCCATTGAGAAGGCGATTAAAATGGTGAAGAATATCGCAGGGGATAAAATCCTAATTATTGCTGGTAAAATGCACGGTGCTGGTACAAAAATAGATACAGCTGAAGGATTGGCGGACAATGTTTCCGTTCAACGATTTGTTCAAGCCGGAGCAGACATTGTACTGGTTCCTGGTGTTGGAACAGTGCCAGGTGCCACTTTATCTAAAACAGAGCGTCTAATCCAAGCTATTCATAATGAAGGAGCACTAGCTCTTACGACAATAGGAACAAGTCAAGAAGGTTCTACTGTTGAAACGATTCAAAATATCGCATTATATAATAAAATGGCTGGTGCAGACGTACACCATATTGGAGACGCGGGACTACATGGAATTGCACCACCTGAAAACATAATGAATTATTCTATCGCAATACGTGGAAAGCGTCATACGTATACTCGGATGGCAGCATCCATTAAAAGATGACAGCTTGATGAATAGGATAGTAATCGCAATAGACTTTTATGAAGTACTATGCTAGCTTTATATTTGTAAAGGACTATGAAAGGACGGAATATCCATGCCTAATCAGACATCATTGTATCTTACAAATGTTACGGTTTATACGGAAGATGGAGTAATAGAGAATGGTTCATTACTTTTGGAAAATGGACAAATAAAGCAAATATATTCTGATGGAAGGAAGCCAGAAAGCTACCCGCCCTCCTTTAAAATTATTGATGGAACAGGGTTAAATGCAATTCCAGGTTTTATTGATGGCCATATTCATGGGGCAAACGGAGCAGATGTCATGGATGCTACAGAGGAAGCACTAGACAAAATGGCTCTTGTATTACCAAGGGAAGGAACGACAAGCTTTTTGGCAACAACGATCACGCAATCTCCAGAAAATATTACGCGTGCATTGAAAAATGTTGCACAATATACGAGTAAATCTGGACAAGCCGAGATAATTGGGGTTCATTTAGAAGGACCATTTATTGAAGCAAGTAAAAAAGGTGCGCAGCCCTTAGAATACATTATGAAGCCAAGCATTGAACAATTCAAAAAGTGGCAACAAGTTGCACAGGGTTCAATAAAAACTATTACAATGGCACCTGAGCTTGACGAAGATGGATCTTTTATTCGATATCTTGCTGAGACTGGGGTAAATGTGTCTGCTGGTCACACTGACGCAGGAATAGAGGAGATGAAAAAAGCAGTAGCGAATGGTGTTCGACAAGTAACACACATTTGCAATGCAATGAATGGCATCCATCACAGAGATATTGGAGCTGTCGGGGCAGCGTTTCAGCTGGAAGCATTACGAGCAGAACTAATTGCTGATGGCATTCATGTTTCTCCGGAAATGATGCAAATAATTTATCAAAATATGGGAAGTGAACGATTGATCCTTATAACAGATGCAATGCGGGCTAAATGCTTACATGCTGGTGATTATGAGCTTGGCGGTCAGCCAGTTACGGTTACAGAGGATCGAGCAGTACTTCAGGATGGTACATTGGCTGGAAGTATTTTAAAAATGAATGAGGGTGTGCAGCAAATGTTGCGTCTTCGGGACGTCACCATTCAAAATGTTGTCGAGATGGCTTCTATGAATCCAGCTAAGCAGCTTGGTGTGTTTGATAGAAAAGGAAGCATTTCAGTAGGTAAAGATGCAGATGTATTGTTAGTTGATAACCAAATAAATATTAAGCTTGCGGTATGTCGCGGTGTGGTAGCTTACGAGGAGGAAAAATAAAAATGCAAATAATAAAAACAGCAAATTACGAAGCAATGAGTGAAAAAGCGTATGCAGAAATAGTAGAAATCATTAATTCAGTGGAAAATCCTGTATTAGGATTAGCGACAGGTTCTACCCCCGAAGGGCTTTATCAGCATATGATTGAACAATATAATCAAGGAAATCTGACTTTGAAAAAAGCAACAACGTTTAATTTAGATGAATATGTAGGATTAGATGCAGCGGATCCAAATAGTTATCGTTATTATATGAATGACAAATTATTTCAACACATTGATATCCAAAAAGGGCAGAGCCATTTGCCAAATGGTTCTGCACAGGATTTAGAGCAGGAATGTAATGACTATGAACAGAAAATAAAACAAGCAGGGAATATTGATGTACAAATTCTGGGATTAGGTTTAAATGGTCATATCGGCTTTAATGAACCAGGCACTTCATTTGAAAGCAGAACGCATGTGATAGAGTTAGATGCTTCAACTCGTGAAGCGAATGCGCGCTTTTTTTCCTCGTTAGACGCTGTTCCAACACAGGCAATTACAATGGGAATTGAAACGATAATGGAAAGTAAAGCAATTATTTTACTCGTCTCTGGAGAAAATAAAGCGGATGCGGTTGCACGTTTAGTTGAGGGAGAGATTAGTGAGGAATTTCCAGCTTCCATTTTACAAAAGCACGGAAACGTAACATTGATTGCTGATGAAGCAGCTTTATCTAAAGTAGAATTTTAATGGACTGGGACAAAAGAATTTTTTATGAAAATCAAATGAGATGTTTAAGACTTTAACTAGATGAATTGATCGAGTGGTTGTGAAGGGTGAGACATCTTGAAAAGAAGATCGCTTTTTCTACGCGCTTATGCCCGTGGTAAAAGCGATCCCATTGTTCGTATTTTGAGGCAAACGCTCTTGTTTTGTCCTAGCGTCTTCTCCTTATTAATTTGAAACATCGACTTCTACATATTTTTTATCGACTTTCTTTATGGAGGCTTGGCCGTTTGTAAAATCTGTTATCCAAGCTTGGAATGTATCCTCTTCATCGGCTTTTACGTAAACAATACATTCAACTTGTTCTAAATAGTGGATGGTTTCTAAAATATAATTGGAGGATCGTAAAGCATTTTCGATTTTTCCGAGTAATGGGTAATCAATAGTAAGTGAAAATCCTTGCATCAATTGTCTGTTCACAACACCTGTTGCTTGAATTGCTTGCGAAGTGGCAGTTCCATATGCACGGATTAATCCACCTGCGCCCAATTTTATGCCGCCGAAATATCTTGTAACAACTACCACGGTATCCTTTAGGTGCTGTTTTTTTATAACTTCCAGAATTGGTATTCCAGCAGTTCCACTTGGTTCTCCATCATCATTTGCCTTTTGGATTTGATCATGCTCACCAATCATGTATGCGGAGCAATTATGAGTTGCATCATGATGCTTTTTTTTAATTTCCTGAATAAACGTTTGCGCGTCTTTTTCAGATTCTACTCTACGAACATAGCCAATAAATCGTGATTTTTGAATTGTGATTTCATTTGAACCTTCTTTTTTTACTGTTAAGTAATTTGATAACATGTTAACCTCCAAATCTGATAAAAGATAGTATATAATGAAGTAGCATAGATATATACTTTTTCAATAAATTATTCTTGTTGCCAGTGCTTTCATGTGCTTTTACTACATATCGTACTAGAAAAATTCTAATATTTATTGTAAAAATTAGCTTTTTCGTGGTGTTCAAGGAAAAAATTACTAGAACTAAGAAAAAAGACCCTTTTAAAAAGTACGAAGACTCCGTATGATTATATCATAGGTTGGTGTTGATTATGGCGATAAAAACAAGTGAAAAAGATCTAGACAATATCATTCATGAGATGATTGATGTTGTAGAAAATAGCAAGGATGAAATTTTTAACATTAGTGAAGAAGCACGCACTGAACACGAGGTACTCGTACGGGAGTTAAGAGAAACGAAGAATAAAGTAATCGATCATATTGAGAATGGCGACAAACTCGAGCATAAAGTAAGGTATTCAAGACAACGGCTATCTGAAGTGAGTAAATACTTTGATCGTTATTCTGAAACGGAAATTCGTGAGGTTTACGAAAAAACACATGCGATGCAAACGCAATTAGCAGTAATGCGACAGGAAGAGCAGGTGTTGCGTGAAAAACGCGATGAACTAGAGCGAAGAATTGTTGCGTTGGAACAGACGATTGAACGCGCTCAAGGTTTAGCTGGTAAAATTTCTGTCGTACTAAATTACTTAACCGATGATTTTCGTCAAGTAAATGAATTGATTGAAGAGGCAAAGGAAAAACAGGAATTTGGATTGAAAATTATTGAGGCTCAAGAGGAAGAGCGCCGCAAAATTTCTCGTGAAATACATGATGGTCCAGCGCAAATGCTTGCCAATATATTGTTACGGTCTGAGCTGGTGGACCGAACATTTCGAGAGGGAACGCTTGATAAGGGATTAGAGGAAATAAAAAGCGTCCGGAAGATGATTCGCTCTTCATTATATGAGGTCCGTCGAATTATTTATGATCTTCGTCCTATGGCATTAGATGATTTAGGATTAATCCCAACTTTAAAAAAATATCTGTCTACTGTTTCAGAATATAACGATGTAACGATTGATTTTAAATCCTTTGGAGAAGAAGATCGTTTAAATAGTAAATATGAAGTTGCGTTTTTCCGTTTAATACAAGAGGCTGTTCAAAATGCAGTGAAGCATGCACAGGCGAGTTTAATCGAAGTAAGGATGGAAATTCGAAACAATACGTTGACTGTCGTTATTAAAGACAATGGGATTGGCTTTGATCAAAGTGTTAAGCGCGATAAGTCATTTGGATTAATTGGCATGAGAGAGCGTGTTGAAATGTTTGATGGTAAGATAAAAATAGAATCAGAAATTGGAAAAGGTACTAGAATATTAATTCAAGTACCGTATAATTAATGTAACTAGTCCTACAAACATGATGGGCTTTTATATAGTTAAAGGTATGTCGAAATTATAGAAAAAGAAACGTAGTTTATCTATCATAGTAATGGGAGAGTTAACATTGTAGAAATAGACTTAGGAGGAACAAGACGATGAATACTGGTAAACAAGTAAATATTGTTTTGATTGATGATCACAAGCTGTTCCGTGAAGGCGTAAAAAGAATACTTGAATTTGAACCATCTTTTAATGTGGTAGCTGAAGGAGATGATGGATCTGAAGCGCCGAAGCTTGTTAAACATTATGGTCCAGATGTTGTTTTAATGGATATCAATATGCCGAATATTAATGGTGTACAAGCAACTGCGGATTTAGTTCGCTTCTTTCCAAAAACGAGTGTAATTATTTTATCTATTCACGATGATGAGAGCTATGTGACACACGCTTTAAAAACAGGAGCACAAGGCTATTTGTTAAAAGAAATGGATTCCAATTCACTCATCGAAGCGATTAAAGTTGTGAGCGAGGGTGGTTCTTACCTACATCCTAAGGTTACCCACAATTTGGTAAAGGAATATCGTCGGTTAGCAAAAGAAAGTAAGCCAAATGTAGCGGGTAATGAAATTAAATTCCAAAAGCCACTGCATATTTTAACAAAGCGTGAATGTCAGGTTTTACAATTGATTGCAGAAGGGAAAAGCAATCGTTCTGTTGCGGAATCATTATATATTAGTGAAAAAACAGTAAAGAACCATGTAAGTAATATTTTACAAAAAATGAATGTGAATGATCGTACCCAAGCTGTTGTATCAGCAATCCGCAAAGGATGGGTAGAAGTTATCTGATTTAATGTTCAATATTCTCGTAATCTGTTCCTAGATTCGTTACGTAACTAGTATAATACTCTTCGCTCTGATACATGATTGTATCAGAGTTTTTTCATAGGCGTAAAAAAGTATATTAGAAGGGTCTAAAATACGTCTCATCATATAAAAACTATGGATATCAAAAAAATACGAATGGATTTTACTCTAGTTTATTGGAAAGGAAATAATAATGCATTTTTTACGTTGTTCATGTAAAATAAGAGCAATACTAGTTGAAAATATTTTTTTACATAGAGGCTAGAAATATTGGAGAGGAATGGCTTAGATGAAAGTTGCTATAATGACGGATAGTACGGCATATATACCAGCTGAAATTAGGGAAGAGAAAGCAATTCATATGGTTCCCTTAAGTGTCGTATTCGGAGATGATGTATATCAAGAAGAAATTGATATAACAACAGAGGAATTTTATCAAAAAATAAAGGAAGCAAAGGAGCTTCCAAAAACATCTCAACCTTCTATTGGATATGTGACAGCTAAATTAGAGGAGCTTGCAAAAGAATATGATGCGGTTGTTTCTATCCACTTATCAAGTGGAATTAGTGGTACATATCAAGCGGTGGTAAGTGCAGGTAAGATGGTAGAGGGTATCGATGTATATGCCTATGATTCGGAAATAAGCTGTATGGCACAAGGATTTTATGTGCTGGAAGCTGCAGAAATGGCGAAGAACAATAAAAATCCAGCTGAAATTCTTGCCCGCCTTGATGAGATGAAAAAGTCCTTAAGGGCTTATTTTATGGTAGATGATTTAACTAATTTACAACGCGGTGGTAGACTGAGTGGGGCACAAGCATTAGTTGGAAGCTTACTTCAAGTGAAGCCCATTTTGCATTTTGTTGACAAGATAATTGTACCGTTTGAAAAGATTCGCACACGAAAAAAAGCAATTAATCGAATCGTCGGAATGCTTGAGGAAGATGCTCAAGATAACAATGAAATAAAGGTCGTTTTTATTCATGGTAATGCAGAAGAAGCAGCTTTGGATTTACAGGCGTCTTTTAAAGCGCGATATCCATCAGCAGAGACATCGTTAAGTTATTTTGGGCCGGTTATTGGTACCCACCTTGGAGAGGGTGCACTCGGAGTTTGTTGGTATAAAAAGTAACGAATACAGAAGGAGACTGGGACAAAAGAAGCGTATTTAAATTAAAATCCGAATAATTGTTTCCATGTAAAAATTGTTTTGTCCCAGCCTATATTTAAAGAAAGGTCGTGATTATTTGACGCAATTGCAAGATGATAAGGAGCTCCCCCACCTTTCCTCAGATCAGTTATCCCCCGATCAACTTTCCGCTTATTATTCAGGTAAACGATTACTTCGAAATGAAATTCATATCCAGGAAGCGTATTTTCAATGGCTACTTTCTAAGCAATATTTTATTCCCGTCCCCGCTATTAAAAGAAAATTTTTTCATTATACTTGTCAACGGTGTGGAAATAGTAGGCGGTCTTTATTTGGTGATATTCCATGTGCATCATGTGGAGAAACGCATGTATATTGCCGGAAATGTATCATGATGGGTAGGGTATTGGCTTGTGATTTTCTCTATTATTGGAATGGTCCAGTAATAGAGCGTACATTATTGCAGTATGAACCATGTACATGGGAAGGAACGCTTACCTCTACGCAGGAAAAGGCGGCAAATCGGATTGTTAAAGCAATTCAATTACAGGAGAAAGAGCTGCTCATTTGGGCAGTGTGTGGATCAGGTAAAACGGAAATGTTGTTTGCAGGAATTTCGGAAGGATTAAAGAAAGGATTGCGCGTTTGTATTGCAACTCCGAGAACGGATGTAGTACAAGAGTTAAAACCACGTATTCAACAAGCTTTTTCCTCTATTCCCATCGAAGCATTATATGGTGGAAGTAACGGTACAGAAGCAAAAGCACAACTAATTATTTCAACTACACATCAATTGCTCCGATTTCAAGAAGCATTTGACATTATGATAATTGATGAAATTGATGCATTTCCATTTCATAGCGATCCATCGTTATTGTTTGCAGTACAGCGGTCTAGAAAATTAAAGAGTACTTCTATCTACTTAACCGCTACCCCACGAAAACAACAACAAATGCAAATTTTGCTGAAGCAACTTCCTCATTTTTTCGTTCCTGTTCGGTATCATGGTCATCCGCTACCTGTCCCATATATGAAGATGTCAATTTCCTTAAAAAAGGATGTACAAAACAATCATCCCCCAGTTTCCTTTGTTTCCTGGTTGAAAAAGAGGAAGAACCCGAATAGGCAACTACTCATTTTTGTCCCAACTATTTCCTTAGTGGAAAGCTTATTAGCTTCTGTAACAAAGCTTTTATTACAAGAACAAATGATTAAAAACAAGTTTGAAATAGCTTCTGTTTACGCTAACGACGGTGCTAGAGTAGAAAAAGTACAGGCGTTCCGCGACAAGAAATTAGTCGCTATAATGACGACAACGATTTTAGAAAGAGGGGTCACTTTTCCATCTGTTGATGTTGCTATTTTTGATGCAGGTCATGATGTGTTTGATGAAGCTGCTCTTGTACAAATTGCAGGACGCGCAGGACGAAGTGCTGAAGATCCCAAAGGGGAAGTTGTGTTTTTTCATGATGGGAAAACAGAAGCAATGATTAAAGCCGTCGAGATGATTAAGGAGATGAATAAACGGATTGCAGATTATTGAAATGGACACACATAAAGAGGTGCTTGAGCGAAGAGCGTCCACTTGGATGAAAGGTAACGGAGTTATATCATTTAGGGTCAAATGAAATATGATTCAAATAAATGCCTAACTATTATATAAACAGGAGTGAAATGAATGCATTGTTTATGGTGCGAAAATGAGGTGGAATTTTCTCTCACGTGGAAAAGTCTCTTGATTCCATCAAGAGAAAAGGTGCTATGTAGCTCTTGTCGTGGAAAGTTAGAACTTTTGCAAGGGGAACGCTGTAACATGTGTAGTAGAGTCTCCATGGAAAAGCTTTGTTCAGATTGTAAAAGGTGGCAATCCTTAACACATCCGTCTTCATTGCAATGGAATTATTCAATCTATAAATATAATTATTTTATGAAGGAGCTCGTAGCGAAATGGAAATATCGCGGGGACTATACGTTAGGAGTTTCTTTTCAATCTATCTTTCAAGAACATTTTAAGGTACACTTTAACCATCTACGAAAAAGTGCCATTGCCGTTCCAATTCCCTTAAGTCATGAGAGGCTAAAAGAGAGAGGATTTAATCAAGCACAGATGTTAACAGAGTTCCTTCCAATTGAAAGTTGTTCTCCACTAGAACGATTACATGGTGAAAAGCAATCGAAGAAAACAAAAAAGGAACGAATCACTGGTGGAAATCCATTTAAACTTAAAGAAACTATTAAAAAACAGGTTATTCTTGTCGATGATATATATACAACAGGTGCCACACTTCATCAAGCAGCTCGACTGCTAATAGATAGTGGGTGCCCAGCAGTATATTCTTATACGTTAATTAGGGGTTAACCATTTATGTTATAATAAAGGAAAAATAAGGAGAATGATTGCGATGGCAGAACTAGCTAATTGCCCTCACTGCGGTGCGGTTTTTGTCAAAGGAATCCGCGAAATATGTCAAGCATGTTATAAAGAAGAAGAGAAGGCATTTCAAATTGTTTATGATTTTTTAAGAGTTCAAAAAAATCGTGAAGCAACGTTATTGGAAATCGTAGAAGCTACAGGCGTCGAGAAAGAGTTAATTATTAAATTTATCAAAGAAAACCGATTGCGGAAATCGCAATTCCCAAAACTTGGTTATCCTTGCGATCGATGTGGAAAGGATATAAGGAGTGGGAAGCTTTGTAATCAATGTGCAGCTGAGCTAAAAAAGGATTTAGAACAACATGATAAATTAGAGCAATTATCTGAAGAACGTAAGAATGCAGAGAAGCAAAAAGTACACACCTATTTTGTTATGGATAAATATAAAAAATAACTTCATAATCAGCAAGATGTTGCCGATATAATAAATAGATATAAAGCGTAAAATGCGTTTGTTTTAGATTAAAGCGAGGTGGAACGATGAAGATACACGGATCAAATCAAACAAACTTTAATCCGTATAATAAACAGCTTCAAAAGCTAACAGAGCATAAGCATGCGGGTAATCAAAAGGATCAATTACAAATTTCCAAAGAGGCGAAGCATTTACAAAAAGCTGAGCAAGGAAATGGTCAGCGTGAAGCATATGTGAATGAAATTAAAAAAGCGGTTGAAGCCGGTGAATATAACATTAATTATGAAAAAACTGCACAGAAAATGATTGCATTCTGGTCAAATCGATAAGAGGTGCAATTCTAGAAAAAGGAGGACATCATTTTGTCCGTTCAATCTATTAATACTGCACTTGAAAAACTAATTAACGTACACCAAACGCTTTTAAATTTATCACAAGAAAAAACCGTTGTTCTAAAAAACGGCAATCTTGATCAATTACAGACGTTACTAGTTCAAGAAAGAAAGCAAATTCAAGTTTTACAAAAGATGGAAACGAATCGTGTAGAAGCAGTAAATAATTGGTTTCAAAATAACGATGCGATGACAGAAGAGCAAACAATCTCAAATTTACTAGAAAAGATAAAAGATGTAAGTGAGAAAGAAAAGCTGACTAATTTAACGGTAGCATTAACACAAGTCATGCTCGAGTTAAAGCAACAAGAACAGTTAAACCAAGCATTAGTACAGCAGTCTGTTCAATTTGTTCAGCTTTCATTAGATATGCTTAGCCCTACACTGAAAAACATGAACTATGGAAATAATCAAAGTGCGGGAACTACCAATCGATCCGTGTTTGATTCTAAAGCCTAATAATAGAATTATAGATTGAAACTTTCGTTGTAAAAGGAGTAAAAGAGATGAGTACATTCCATGGATTAGAAATGGCTAAGCAAGCATTGTTTGCTCAGCAGTCAGCGCTTTATACAACAGGTCATAATATATCAAATGCGAATACAGATGGATATACAAGACAACGGGTTAATTTTCAAACAATGAATCCGTACCCTTCTGCTTCAAGAAATCGTCCGCAGATTCCGGGGCAATTAGGAACTGGTGTAGAAGTTGGTTCAGTTCAACGCATTCGTGATAAATTTTTAGATTTTCAGTTTCGCTCAGAAAATAGTAAAGCAGGATACTGGGAAACAAAATCGAATGCATTAAGTAGAATGGAACAATTGTTAAATGAGCCTTCTGACAGTGGACTTTCAAAAACAATGGACCGTTTTTGGCAATCATTACAGGATCTTGCAACACATCCTGAAAAAGATGGTGCTCGTTCTGTTGTGCTTGAGCGTGGAAAAGCAGTAGCTGAAACGTTTAATTATTTAAATAAATCGCTAAATTCAATTCGAAGTGATTTAAAATCAAAGTTAGACCATACAGAGAGCACAGCTAATTCCATTGTTCGACAAATAAGTAATATAAACGAACAAATTAAGGAATTAGAAACACACGGTTACACAACAAATGATCTTTATGATAAGCGAGACCAGCTTTTGGATCAATTATCTGGGATTGTAAATATATCCGTTGATTACGACACAAGTCATATCCCAGAAGGTAAAATGGGACAAGGGGTCGTTGAAATTTCGCTTGTCGATGATAATGGGAACAAAGTACATACATTACCTGGCGGCCCATTTGCGAAGGATGAAAAGATATTTGAAATTGAATACGAAGGTGACGACAAAGCAAATGCAGTCAAACAAATAACAGTTCAAGGCTACGCTGGAAGTTTACCAATTTCGGATATTGATGGATCATTCAGTGGACTTATTGATTCTTACGGCCACACCTTTAATGGCGCGGTCGAAGGAGTCTATCCAGAAAAGATCGATAAATTAAACGAAATTGCTTATGAATTCGTAAACGCATTTAATTCTATTCATGAACAAGGATTTGCTTTAGATGGAACACAAGCAGGAAACTTTTTTGCTCCTTTAGCAGATAAAAATAACGCAGCTGCGCTTATTAGTGTTGTTATTACCGATGGAGACATGATAGGAGCAAGCGAAAATGGTCAACCCGGAAATGGAGAAAACGCATTAGATCTTTCGGCTGCGTTTGATACGTTTCGTGACATGTATGAGCCAATGATCGGAGAACTAGGTGTAAATGCACAAGAAGCGATAAGAATGCTGGAAAATACAAATATTCTCCGTTCCAGAGTAGAAAATGAACGAATGTCTGTAAGCTCGGTTTCATTAGATGAAGAAGTAGCAAATATGATTAAGTTTCAACATGCATATAATGCAGCAGCAAGAAGTATGACGACAATTGATGAAATGATTGATCGAATAATTAATAATATGGGCTTAGTTGGAAGGTAGGTTGAGTTAATGCGTATTACCCAAAACATGTTGTCGAATAATATGTTACGAAATTTGTCCAATAATTACTCTAAACTAGATATGATAATGGAACAGCTTCATACTGGGAAAAAGATAACTCGTCCTTCAGACGATCCTGTTGTAGCAATGCAAGGGATGAATTATCGCACACAGGTAATTGAAATTGAGCAATTTGCTCGAAATACGAGTGAAGTGAACAATTGGATGGATAATTCAGATGCTGCGTTGGATAAAGCGACAAAAGCTTTACAAAAGATTCGAGAATTAGCAGTCCAAGCAAGCAATGATACGTATGATGAAGCGCAACGACAAAACATTAAAGAAGAAGTAGAACAATTAAAAAAGCATTTAGTAGAGATTTCCAATACGAATGTAAATGGGAAATATATTTTTAATGGAACAAATACTACTGAAAAGCCATTTGATGATAACGGGAAGTGGAATAATCCGGATTTAACACAAATATCTGATGTGAAAATTGAAGTTGCAAATGGAACAAAGCTTGAAGCAAATGTGGATCCTACAACAGTATTTGGCGGAACAGGTGCAAATGATGTCGCTGAATTATTTGAGGATATTGATTTCTTTATTAATGCATTAGATACCAATAATCAAGCAGAGATTGATGCCAGTATCGGAAAAATGCAAACTAGAATTGATGATGTTGTAAATTCCCGTGCTAATTTAGGTGCACGAATGAATCGTTTGGAACTTATCGAAAATCGACTTGGAGAACAAGAAGTCATTGCGAAGAAAATGATGTCTGAAAATGAAGACGCCGATTATGAAAAAACGATCACGCAACTAATTACACAGGAAAGCATACTTCGTGCTTCGTTGTCTGCGGGGTCTAGAACGATGCAGCCATCGCTATTAGACTTTTTAAGATGATCTTATTGAATCATTTATCATACAGCCCTTACCGCGGAGAATGGTGAGGGCTGTATCGTAGTTTTATATTTGAAAATATACCTTAAAAAGGAAATGATGGTAATGAAACTTCCTCAAATCCGGATTGAAACACAAATGGCAAAAATAGCGCTTCAACAGCAACCTGGAAAACAGGAAATCAAGCAGCCTAAAGCCGATGTATCTATTCAACAACCACGAGCGGAATTAACTATAACAAGAACGCCTTCTAAATTACAAATCGATCAGACGAAGGCATGGGAAGATATGAATTTGATGTCTATTTTGAGGAGAAATGACATTGTTGCTGCTGAGGGGAAACAAGGTGCTTTAGAAGGAACTGGACGAAGGGCGCAACAAGGACAAGAATTAATGAAAATTGAAAACAAAGGTAATCCAATTATAAATCAAGCGATTGTAAATGGACATAAAGCACAAAAACCAATTGGAATTGACTTTATTCCATCTCGATTTGCTGTAAAAATTGATTTCCAACCTGGTATGTTAGATATTGATGTCACACCACATAAGCCTCAAATTGAGATTATGCCAAGAAAAGTTGAGCATCGATACGAAAATGGAGAGGTAGACATCTCGATGAAGCAGCAAGCAGCTCTTTCCATTGATTTTGTTCATGCTTCTGTTGACAATAAATAGGAGAGGATGTGCAATTCATGCAAATAATGACGAAATATTTTGGAGAACTGGAAATTGATCGTTCAAATGCGATTCATTTTCAATCGGGACTCCCAGGCTTTGCAGAAGAAAAAGAATTTATCCTACTTGATTTTCCAGGAAATCCTGCTTTTCAAGTATTACAATCTATAGTCACACCCAATCTTGCATTTATTGCAACCAATCCCTATCAATTTTATGAAGATTATTCATTTGATTTAGATGATGCGATTTTAAGTGCCTTACACATTACAAAAGAACAGGATATCATTGTGCTGGCGATTGTAACAGTGAAACAACCATTCTCTGAAAGTACGATTAATTTAAAAGCACCCCTCATTATTCAAAAGGAATTACGTGTAGGAAAGCAATATGTATTAAATAATCAAGATTATCCAATTAAGGCAACACTTATCCCGTCCAAAAAGAAAGGAGAATAGCCATGCTTGTACTATCCAGAAAAAAAAATGAAGCGATCCAAATCGACGATAACATCGAAATTCAAGTGCTTGCAATTGAAGGAGATCAAGTCAAGCTTGGCATTTCAGCTCCTAAAACGACGGATATTTATCGCATGGAGATATATATGGATATTCAAAAACAAAATAGTGAAGCAGCCAATGTTTCATTAGATGTTATTCAATTACTATCAGATGAAGTGGATGAAGAATAAATATCGCTAAACATTTTACCAAATTCTACCGATATAAAAGGAAACTATACGGTAAGAGGAGTTGCATGAACCATGCGATTGGAAAATTTAGTGACAAATTCATTATCAAATGAAGGTATTAAGTATTCTGAACCTATACGCACGGTATCACAAGGTTTAAGAGAGAAAGACAACGTATTACAAGAGAATCATGTTGCAAATCAAGAAGAGGTAGAGATGGTTGTATCGAAGTTGAATGAATTTGTGCAGCCACTTCGAACGGATCTAAAGTTTCAACTTCATGAAAAGCTTAATGAATACTATGTTGAAGTAGTAGATCCTATTACAAAAGAGGTTGTTAAAGAAATTCCTCCAAAGAAGTTCCTAGATATGTATGCTGCAATGGCAGAGTATATGGGAATATTAATCGACGAAAAAATATAACTTATAGTTAGATAAAGGAGTGAATGAGGATGCGTATTGGTGGACTAGCATCAGGCATGGATATTGATGAATTAGTAAATAAACTTATGACAGCAGAACGCTTGCCATTAAATCGAATGGAACAAGATAGAACAACCTTAACATGGAAACGAGATGGATTTCGAGATATTTATAAGTCACTTTTTGAACTAAAAGAAATGACACGTGACATGCGTTTAAGTCCTACATATAACTCGAAAAACGTTAGTTCTTCTTTAACAAGCGCTGTTACTGCTACGGCAAACTCAAAAGCAACAAATGGTTCATATAGAATTTCTGTTTCGAAATTAGCTTCATCTGCGATGAACATAAGTGGAGCAGAAGTATCTTTAGATCCATCCAAAACGTTAGTTGAACAAGGAGTACAAGCTCAAACTTATAGCTTCAGCACGTATAATAAGGATGGTGTTGAAGAGGTACATCAGTTTGAAATTAAAGCAGAGGATAAACTTGAGGATGTATTAAAGCGTATAACAGATGGAAACAATAACGTTCGCATGTTTTTTGATGAAGGTACAAAAAAAGTAGTGATGGAAACAACACGTACTGGTAATTATAATACGAATGGCGCAGAGATTTCGTTTAATGCAACCGATAATTCTTTTTTTAGCTCTTTTTTGAATTTAGATCCTGTAAATGAAAAAGGTGGAGAGGATGCTGTTTTTACGTATAATGATAATATGACACTTACGTCAAAGGATAATAACTACACGTTAAATGGTATCACTTTTCAATTCAATGATGTGACAAATGGTGCAACAGCGACATTGTCAGTTACAAACAATGTGGATACTACCTTTGATGCAATTGTTAAGTTTGTTGATAAGTATAACGAAATAGTCGAAATGATGAACGGAACACAGCAAGAAGAACGCTATCGAGATTATAAGCCATTAACAGAAGAGCAGAAAAAGGATATGTCTGAAAATGAAATTAAGCTCTGGGAAGAAAAGGCAAAGAGTGGTGTGCTTCGTGGAGAGGCTATTATTCAAGATGGCATGTATTCCATGCGCCAAAATTGGTATGCGAATGTAAATACAGGAAGAGAAGTTACTTCTTTAACACAAATTGGTATTGTAACTTCGAGTAACTACCTAGATGGTGGAAAGCTAGTCATCGATGAGGAAAAATTAAAGAAAGCACTAAATGAAGATCCAACAAGTGTGCAGCAGCTGTTTGCGAACGGTGCTGAAGGAGATAGTCGTGGGCTTATGAATCGATTAGATGATTCTATAAATACCACACTTAAGAAAATAGAAGAGCGTGCTGGAAGATCTACCAGTACGTTAGATACTTACACACTTGGGAAACGTATGAAAGATTTAAATGAACATATCTCGAAGTTTGAGAATCGTCTAGTAGACATTGAAGCCCGATATTGGAGACAGTTTACGACGATGGAAAAAGCGATTCAACGAATGAATCAGCAGTCTATGCAGCTTATGTCTCAGTTCGGTGGAGGAATGTAAGCTAGCATTAGGTTCAAAGGAGTGATATGGAACGATGCAAAATAAAGCATTTCAAACCTATCAAAATAATGCAGTCACTACAGCTTCAAGCGGTGAATTAACGTTAATGCTTTACAATGGGTGCATTAAATTTATTAAACAAGCAATAAAGGATTTAGAAACTAACAACTATGAAGCAAAAAATACGAACATCCAAAAAGCACAGAATATCATTCGGGAATTGATGTTAACCTTAGATCAAAAAATCGAACTATCAAATCAAATGCTCCCGTTATATGAATATATGAATCATCGACTAACGGAAGGAAATATTAAAAATGATCCAGCTGCTTTCGAAGAAGCGCTTGGTCTTGTAACTGAATTTCGAGATGTTTGGAAGCAAGTTTTACTTTCAAATAGGCAAAACACACACGCACAAGGTGCACAAATCTGATGAGTAGTGTGAAACAGGTATATGATGTTACATTAGAATTGAAGCAAGTGTTGGATCAACATATCACTGCAAAAAATCGTCCAGCTGTAATTGAGGAAGTTAATGCGTTAATCGAAAAAAGAGGCATGATGATGGAAATGATTCAACATCCTTTTTCAGATGAAGATCAACGCATTGGTCAAGAACTGATTCAATTAAATAATCTAATACAACAGCAAATGCAGATTTTATTTGATGCGTTAAAATCAGAAATGAAGCAGGTTAAAAAACAAAAAAAATCAAATCATTCTTATATTAACCCTTATTCAAGTGTTCAATCCTTTGATGGTATGTTTATGGACAAAAAAAAATAAGTAGTTCAATTATGTGCCACACATAGATTAATAATCGAATGAAAGAAAAGAAAGTGCGTTTAAGCAGGATTTTTAATGGGAAACATAGTATAATAATATATAGAAAGATAAATGATTTTAAAAGGAGGACACTTTCATGAAGTTTAACATTCGTGGCGAGAACATTGAGGTTACTGGAGCAATGCGGGAATATGTGGAAAAGAAAATTAGTAAGCTAGAACGCTATTTTGATACTCCACCAACCTCCGATGTACATGTGAATTTGAGTGTCTATAATGATGAACAGCGTATAGAGGTTACTATTCCAATGACCGATTTATTATTACGTGCAGAGGAAGAGCACATTGATCTATATGCAGCGATTGATTTAGTTGTAGACAAACTAGAAAGACAAATACGTAAGTATAAAACAAAGGTAAATCGCAAGTTCCGTCAAGAAGGTTCTCCAAAGCATGTTTTTGCAGAGCTTGAAAAAGAAGCAAGCGCTGTAGCAACTGAAACAGATGATATAGAGATTGTAAGAACAAAGCGTTTTAATTTAAAACCGATGGATTCAGAAGAGGCTGTATTACAAATGGATATGCTCGGCCATGCGTTCTTTGTCTTTACGAATGCGGTGTCTGGAGATACAAATGTTGTTTATCGCCGTAAAGATGGAAAGTATGGATTAATCGAACCAAACAGTTAAAATATAAGATGAATGAACCGGTGTCCCACATAGTTTGGGACGCCGGTTTTAATTTTACGTAATTACATCTATACATATGTTGTGCTCTAATTTTTTGTATATCTGAATCCGGTAATGTCGAATGTTGTCTAACGATTGTTTTTATATTAAAATGCATAAAAAAAAGATTGAAAACAATAAAATTATTGCCAATAGATGTCGAAAAGATTGATTTTCGCTAAATAATCCTGTCGAAATACCGTTGATAATAGGAAAATAGCCATTAGGAAATTAGAACCACTTTATGCTATAACTAGTATGGAGAAGATCGTAACGGAAATAGGGGGAACACATTGCTCTTGATTTAGAGAAAAATTCAAAAATGGAACACAATTTTACCCGAATAAACAATACGCACAATACGTGTGATCCCCTTCTACTACCATCCCTAGAATAACGATTTGACTCCGTTGGTCGATTTCCTCGAAATGTCCCCGCTATATCCTCACCGAAAGGAGTAGTTTATCCCCGAACTACTCTTTTCACTTTTCAGGTCGAGCTTGTTGAAACCGACTCTACCCGTTACTGGTTGTCATAATAGAAGTAGAAGTGTTATTATTAATGGTGGATTCATTTCAATTTTTTCAATGTGATTTAACATATATTGCTAATATTACACTTAAGTATGTCATTTTTTTATAGATAGAGGAGCGTTTATTCATGGCTGGAATATTAAAGAAGATTTTTGGTGATGGAAATCAGAAGCAACTAAATCGAATGCAAAAGATTGTTGATCAAATTGAAGCATTAGAGCCTGAAATGGAAAAACTAACAGACCAACAACTAACCGAAAAAACAGCGGTGTTTAAGCAACGTTATTCAGATGGTGAAACATTAGACGATCTTTTAGTAGAAGCATATGCTGTTGTTCGCGAGGCATCAAAACGTGTGTTGCAAATGCGTCCGTTTCCAGTACAGCTTACTGGAGCAATCGCACTTCATGAAGGAAATATTGCAGAAATGAAAACAGGGGAAGGTAAAACACTTGCTTCCACTATGCCTGCTTATTTAAATGCTATTTCTGGTAAAGGAGTGCATATTATTACGGTAAATGATTACTTAGCTGACCGTGATGCAAATGAAATGGGTCAGTTATTTAATTTCTTAGGCTTGTCGGTAGGACTAAATTCAAATGGATTATCTAAGGAAGAAAAGAAAGAAGCTTATCTAGCAGATATTACTTATGGTACAAACAATGAGTTCGGCTTCGACTATTTGCGTGACAATATGGTTCTTTATAAAGAGCAAATGGTACAGCGTCCGTTGAACTTTGCAATCATTGATGAGGTTGACTCTATTTTAATTGATGAAGCACGTACGCCATTAATTATTTCCGGATCGGCCCAAAAATCAGCTTCAGCTTATTTACAGGCAAATTCTTTTGTAAGCACCTTAAAACGCGAGGAAGATTACACATATGATGAAAAAACAAAAGGGGTTCAGCTTACAGAGGAAGGAATAAACAAAGCTGAACGCTTTTTCGCCATAGATAATTTATTTGATCTAGCGAACGTATCATTGACACACCATATTAATCAAGCTTTAAAAGCGCATGCTTCCATGCACCGAGATGATGATTATGTTGTCGATGATGGAGAGGTTGTCATTGTTGACCAATTTACCGGAAGATTGATGAAAGGACGTCGTTATAGTGACGGGCTTCATCAAGCAATTGAAGCAAAAGAAGGGTTAAACATTCAAAATGAAAGCATGACATTAGCTTCCATTACGTTTCAAAATTACTTCCGGATGTATAATAAGCTTGCAGGTATGACTGGAACAGCGAAAACAGAGGCAGAGGAATTTCGTAACATTTATAACATGGATGTTATTGCGATCCCTACGAACCGTCCGATTGTCCGAGATGATAGAGCAGATATGATTTACAAATCAATGGAAGGAAAATTTCAGGCCGTTGTAAGTGATATTAAGGAACGTTATTCAGCTGGGCAACCTGTTCTAGTAGGTACAGTTGCAGTAGAAACATCAGAGCTTATTTCTAAGTTGCTTAAAAAAGCAGGCGTTAAGCATAACGTGTTAAACGCAAAAAACCATTTCCGTGAAGCCGAGATCATTGAACAGGCAGGGCAAAAGGGTGCAGTAACAATCGCTACGAATATGGCTGGGCGTGGTACAGATATAAAACTTGGTGAAGGTGTAAAAGAACTCGGAGGACTTGCAGTTATTGGTACAGAGAGACACGAATCACGGCGTATTGATAATCAGCTTCGTGGACGTTCAGGTCGTCAAGGTGATCCAGGATTATCGCAGTTCTATCTTTCTATGGAAGATGAATTGATGCGTCGTTTCGGCTCGGATAATTTGAAGTCGATGATGGAACGATTAGGAATGGATGACAACCAACCGATTGAAAGTAAAATGGTTTCTAGAGCTGTAGAGTCGGCGCAAAAACGAGTGGAAGGAAATAACTTTGATGCACGTAAAACGCTGCTTTCGTATGATGATGTATTACGTGAACAACGTGAAATTATTTATAAACAACGATTTGAAGTAATTGATTCTGATGGCGAAGAGTTGCGAGAGATTATAGAAAACATGATCAAATCCTCGATTGAGCGTGTTGTTCATACGCATACTCAGGACGATGACGAAGATAACTGGGATTATAAATCAATCGTAGAATTTGCTCAAGGGAATCTGCTAACTACAGAAGAAATTACCGAAGAAGAATTAAAAGAAAAAGAACCAGAAGAAATAACCGATTTAATAATGCAAAAAGTAAAGAGTCAATATGATCAAAAAGAAGAAGAGCTCTCTCCAGAGCAGATGCGTGAATTTGAAAAAGTCATTTTATTACGCACTGTCGATACAAAATGGATGGATCACATTGATCAAATGGAACAGCTACGACAAGGTATCCACTTACGAGCATATGGTCAAAATGATCCACTTCGAGAATATCAATTTGAAGGATTTGCAATGTTTGAAGCGATGATCGCAAGTATAGAAGACGAAGTTGCTAAATATATTATGAAAGCACAAATTAAAGATAACTTGCAGCGACAAGAGGTCGCGAAAAATACGCAAGCTGTTTCCGGTGGACAGGATGAGAAACAAAAAAAGCGACAGCCGTATATTAAAAAAGAAGATGTTGGAAGAAATGACCCTTGTCCGTGCGGTAGCGGAAAGAAATATAAAAACTGTCATGGAAGATCATAGCAATAAAAACTGAAATCGGCTGTATGGCCGATTTCTTTATCAAAAGTAGGCATGGAATGAAATGTGTAGAGGTGAAGAGAATGGAATTAGCAGAAATAAGAAATGAATTAGAACAAATGAAAGTAAGAATCACACAATTTAGGGGGTCTCTTTGACTTAGATCAAAAGAAAGAACGAATCAATGAGCTAGAGCTCTTAATGACGGAGCCAGGTTTTTGGGATAATCAAGACGAAGCACAGACAGTAATTCAGGAGGTAAACGGTTTAAAGCAGTATGTGAATAGCTTTGAAGCGATTGCGGCTAAGTTCGATGATTTAGAGGTTTCTTATGAGCTAGTAAAAGAAGAAAATGATGATGACTTGTTTGCAGAGCTAAATCAAGAAATCATTGCACTACAGGAATCGATTAATAATTTTGAGTTGGAAATGTTGTTAAATGAGCCATACGATGCAAATAATGCCATACTTGAGCTGCATCCAGGAGCAGGTGGAACAGAATCTCAGGATTGGGCAAGTATGCTTTTACGCATGTATCAACGCTGGGGAGAAGCAAAGAATTTCTCAGTAGAAACACTTGATTACTTACCAGGAGATGAAGCTGGTGTAAAAAGTGTTACATTGTTAATTAAAGGCCATAACGCGTATGGATATTTAAAAGCTGAAAAAGGAGTTCATCGACTTGTACGCATTTCTCCATTTGATTCCTCTGGTCGTAGACATACTTCTTTTGTATCCTGTGATGTAACACCAGAGATGTCAGATGATGTTGATATTGAAATTAGAACAGAGGATATTAAAGTTGATACGTACCGAGCAAGTGGGGCTGGAGGACAGCATGTAAATACAACTGATTCGGCGGTTCGGATTACGCATATTCCAACGAATACGATTGTCACCTGTCAAAACGAACGCTCGCAAATTAAAAACCGTGAAGCTGCTATGAAAATGTTGAAATCAAAGCTCTATCAAGCAGAAATCGAAAGACAGCAAGCTGAATTAGCTTCGATTCGCGGTGAGCAAAAAGAAATTGGTTGGGGAAGTCAAATTCGCTCATATGTTTTCCACCCTTATTCTATGGTGAAGGATCATCGAACCAATATTGAAATTGGAAATACGCAAAGTGTAATGGATGGAGAGATTGATCCATTTATTGATGCCTATTTACGAGCAACTATGAGCTAAAGATGCAGAGCTAAAACTGTAGCATGTTCTCAAACAAAAGATCGCAGGTAGAATAAGCGATCTCCTATTTCAAGAACACATCGTAGCGGCGTTTTCATCAAATTGCCACAATTTGCTAAAACCCTTACGATACCAGCATTTTCCTATGATTTACACTATTTTAATAGTAGAAAGTAAGGTTTTAAAAATCTGGAAATAGGTTATAATTATGTAGAGAATTATAATATTTTGTTAGGGGGATTTTAGCATGAAAAAGTCGTTATTAGCAGTGCTTTTTGGAGCAGTACTTGTGCTTGGTGCATGCGGTGGTGGGGATGATAACGCCGATGATAATGCGAAGGAAAATGAAAATGGTGGAACAGTTGATACTGCAGCGGCAGAAGAGATTTATCAAAGTAATTGTTCCGCGTGTCACGGTTCTGATCTTTCAGGAGGTGCTGGTCCAGAGCTAGCAAATATCGGATCTAAGTATAGTGCTGAAGAAATTACCGATATTATCCATAACGGAATCGGCAGCATGCCTGCACAAAAGGGTGTTTCTGATCAGGATGCAACAACCCTTGCTAACTGGCTCGCTGAAAAGAAGTAACAGGTAAAAGTGTTAAAACGTTTATCCAATCTAATTGGATAAACGTTTTTTTTGTGCGAATTAACAGGGGCTTTATACCTATCAAACCTCTTTGTTGATAGAAAATATTACACGAATTTCCAGTCAATTTCAAAAAAATAACAGAAAATTGTTGGTTTGAAATACAAATGTAATAATTTTATGTCTAAAAAACATGGCGAAAGATGTTATAATATAGTGGAAATGTTATCATTAAAGTAAGAAATTGTATAAAAGAATAACTTATACATAAAAATAGGGACTTTATGATTAGTTTCGACATTCTTTTGTCCTAATTAAATGAAGTAAAGGTGAGAATGAATGATATTAATGAATGATGTTTATAAAACATATGCCAATGGAGTAACTGCACTAAATGGAATTTCTATTAATATAGACCAAGGCGAATTTGCGTACATAGTTGGACCAAGTGGGGCCGGTAAGTCAACATTTATCAAGCTTATGTATCGTGAAGTAAAGCCGACTAGTGGTTCTATTATTATTAATGATACAGATATGAGTGATTTAACTGAGCGAAAGGTTCCGCAACTACGCCGAAATATCGGTGTCGTGTTTCAGGATTTTAAACTGCTTCCAAAGCTATCAGTCTATGAAAATATTGCATTTGCTTTAGAAGTAATTGAGGAAACACCTCGAAATATTCGCAAGCGTGTCATGGAAGTACTAGATCTAGTAGGATTGAAAAATAAGGCACGCTTTCTCCCAGATGAGCTTTCTGGTGGAGAACAACAGCGCGTGTCTATTGCCCGTGCTATTGTTAATCATCCTAAAATTGTGATTGCGGATGAACCTACCGGGAACTTAGATCCAGAAACCTCTAGAGAAATAATGCGTGTTTTTGATGAAATCAACTCTCGTGGCACAACAATTATCATGGCAACCCATAGTAAAGAAATTGTAAATACGATTAAAAAACGGGTTATTGCTATTGAAAATGGCTTAATAGTAAGAGATGAAGACCGAGGTGAATACGGCTATGAAAGTTAGAACAATGAAACGTCATTTGCGTGAAGGAGTAAAAAACATCTTTAGAAATGGTTGGATGACGATAGCCTCGGTTGGGGCAGTGACCGTTACACTAATCTTAGTTGCTGCGTTTCTAGCTCTGATGCTTAACTTAAACCACATGGCTGATAAAGTAGAAGAAGATGTAGTGATAAAGGTATTTATTGATGTAACAGCTGATGATGCGCAAATTAAAACTCTCGGCGATCAAATTGACGAAATAGATCAAGTCGATGCTGTTTCTTTCTCCTCAAAGGATGATGAATTAAAAGCGCTAATTGACAGTATGGGTGAAGAAGGAAAAACATGGAAAATGTTCCAGCAGGATAATCCATTAAATCATGCATACATCGTAAAAGCCAAAAATCCAACTGATACAAAGCTTATTGCAGAACAAATTCAACAAATGAAAAGCGTAGAAAACATTACCTACGGCGAGGATGTTGTACAACGCTTATTTGAATTTAATAACTATGCTAGATTAATTGGATTAGCATTAATTGTTGGTTTAGTGTTTACAGCTATCTTTCTCATTTCCAATACGATTAAGCTTACCATCATGGCACGAAGCAAAGAAATTGGAATTATGAAGCTAGTTGGAGCAACAAATGGTTTTATTAGATGGCCATTCTTTATTGAAGGGATGCTTTTAGGTGTACTAGGATCCGTTATCCCTATTACAGCTTTATTAACAGGATACCATTATATTTTATCAAATCTCGCTAGTAAGATAACGATTCGATTTGTAGAGTTGCTACCATTTAATCCGTTTGCATGGCAGCTATCCTTACTAATTTTACTTATCGGAGCATTAATCGGAATTTGGGGAAGCGTTATGAGTGTTCGGAAATTCCTCAAAGTATAATCTTTTAATCTAGTAAGTCTCTCATCGGGAATGCTTCATTCTCGATGAGAGTCACTAATAAAATAGATGCTTGATCCTTGTACGAACATACATAGATTTCGAGAAAGGAGTAATTAAATTGAAAAAAACGATTACATATGTTGCAGTAGCCGCGCTTCTCATCAGCTCAGGTGGTATTGGAGTACATACTGTACAAGCAGAATCAATAAGTGATATTCAAAACAAGCTTAGCGATCTTGAAAAAAAACAACAAGAGCTAGATAAAAAAGACGGTGCACTAAATAGTGATAAGTCTAAAACACAGAAAAAAATAGATGAGAATCTAGATAAGCAGGATTCTGTGAAAAACGAAATGGCATCCATTGACGAAAAGCTAGCTAATACAAAGTCTAAAATTAGTACAAAGGAAAATGAAATTAATGAAACAAACGAGGAAATTAATCGCCTTGAGCAACAAATTAAAGATTTAGAGAAGCAAATAAAAAAATTAAAAGAAGAAATTAAAGAACTTCAGGAGAGCATAAAAAAACGAGAAGCAATTTTAAAGGATCGGTTGCGTGCCATTCAAAAGAACGGTGGACAGATGAAGTATATGGAAGTAATTCTCGGGTCAAGAAGTTTTAGTGATTTTATTAGTCGTTCCTCTGCAGTAAATACGATTATGGATCAGGATAGATCGATAATGGATCAGCTTGCAGCGGATAAAAAAGCGATGGAACAGATGAAAAAAGATGTGGAAAAAAAGAAAACAAAGATAGAAGATAATAAGCAGGAAGTGGAAGCAAAGAAAGCTTCATTGGAAGGCCAAAAGAAAGAACTCTTATCCTTAAAAGGTGAACTAGATAGCCAGATGGCAGAAAAGGAAAAATTACAACAAAAGCTAGAAAAAGAGCATGCCATTTTGGAGAATCATAAAATGAGTATTGCTGAGGAACAAGAAATAATACGTTCCCAAGAAGCTGCCGTTAAGAAAGCCTTAGAATTAGCGAAAAAAGAAAAAGAAGAATTAGAACAGCTTTCTGATAATAAGAATAACAACTCAGGTGGGGGCACTGTAACAAAGCCTTCTGGCAATGGAGCATTTACATGGCCAGTATCAGGATACATTACCGATCACTTTGGAACGCGTGGTGGGACTCATAAAGGACTGGATATAGGGAATGCAACTGCAAAAGCTGGCGGAAATGTTCCAATTTTTTCAGTTGCATCAGGTGTTGTTACAAAAGCATATTATTCTCAATCCTATGGTAATGTCGTTTTTATTACACATATTGTAAATGGTGTGCAATATGAGAGCGTTTATGCTCACATGAAATATACACCAATGGTTCGGACGCTACAAACGGTTTCAAAAGGACAGCAAATTGGCATCATGGGTAACACTGGTGATTCATTTGGTACACATCTTCATTTTGAGCTGCATAATCCGAGTTGGAATATGAGTAAATCAAATGCCGTTAACCCATTATCTTACTTAAATTAAGCACTGGAATGACATGACGTTTGATTGAAAAAGACATCACATAAAATTTTTGTGATGTCTTTTTGTATTAGAATATACATAATAATAGTGGTAAAATGAATTTTAGTATCGATGCAAACCAAATTATTAAGCGGTTTCCATTAACTTTACATATAGAGGTGAGATAATGAACTTTAAAAAGAGCCATGTTGTCCTAATATTGGTTGCAGCACTTTTCTTAGGGTTTGTCGGCGCATACTTTGGCGTTTCATATGCACAAAAGGAAAGTGAAGAAGCACATAATGACCCTTCGGCAAGTATTTCGGGAGAATCGTCTAAGCCAGCTACTGATATAGATAAAGTAGGGCAGGCCTATGATTTAATTAAAAAGAATTATGTACAGGACGTAGATGAGAAGCAATTAATCGAAGGAGCTATACAGGGAATGCTTGCTTCATTAGAAGATCCTTATAGCGCTTATATGGATGTTGAAATGATGGAGCAGTTCAATGAGCAAATTGAATCTTCCTTTGAAGGTATCGGTGCAGAAGTAAGTATGGTGAATGGAAAAGTAACGATTGTTGCTCCGATTAAAGATTCACCAGCAGAAAAAGCTGGATTAAGACCAAATGACCAAGTATTAAGTGTAGATGGTGAAAGCCTAGAAGGGCTTGACTTAAATGAAGCTGTATCCAAGATACGTGGTGAAAAAGGATCTGAAGTGGTGTTACAGGTTCAACGGACTGGAGCTTCCAAACCATTTGACGTGCCAATTATACGGGATACTATTCCTTTAGAAACAATCTACGCGGACATGAAAACAATCGATAATAAAAAAACAGGAATTATTGAAATCACTAATTTTTCCGAACGAACTGCAGATGAATTTCGCACTGCATTAGAAAAGCTAGAAAAAGATGGTATGGAAGGATTAATTTTAGATGTTCGAGGAAATCCAGGTGGTTTATTAAATTCCGTTGAAGATATTTTACGAAATTTTATACCAAAGGACACGCCTTACGTGCAAATCGAAGATAAAAACGGAAAAAAGGAAAAATATTATACTGAATTAAATCAGAAGAAAGATTACCCAATTCGAGTGATGATCAATGAAGGAAGTGCATCAGCTTCAGAAATATTAGCAGTTGCGATGAAAGAGATTGGCTATGACGTTGTTGGAGCGACGAGTTTTGGGAAAGGAACAGTTCAGCAAGCAGTTCCACTTGGAGATGGCAGTACAATAAAACTAACGTTTTATAAATGGCTTTCACCAAAAGGAAATTGGATTCATGAAAAAGGCGTCGAACCTACAATTGAAGTAAAACAGCCAGATTATTATTATGCAAATCCAGTGCAGCTAGAGAAAACGTTAACTTATAACCATACTGGAGAAGCCATTGAAAACATTCAAAGAATGCTAACGGGTTTAGGCTATGACACAGCACGTACAGATGGTTATTTTAGCCAAAAGACAGTAGAAGCAGTGAAAGCCTTTCAAAAAGACAACGATTTAAAAGTGACAGGCGATGTTGATTCAAAGACAGCTGGAATGGTCGAGGCAAAAGTAGTTGAAAGCATTCGTAACGGAGAGAATGATATGCAATTGGAGAAGGCTTTAGATTCTTTATATAAATAATTAATATAGCTGTTCCAAGGTGAAGGCTTTCCTTGAAAGAAAGATGGTTTCTCATTTAACTTTTAAGGATAATCACTTTGGGACAGCTATTTTTTCCCAGTACTATGATATAATAAAGGTTACAATTAAGTAGGAAATATTCGTTTGACTAGCGAATAAACGATGTTTTCCATTGCTACTTCACGGAAGGTGATCATATGTTTGAAACAGGATTAATTGAAGCTGGGAAAACAATTGGAAGCGTATTTTTAAACCCTCTGTCTTATTGGCTTCTATTGTTAGGGATGATATTAGGATTCAAACGAATAAAAAAAGAGCGGAACCATTTTGGCACAAAAGTATTCGATGTTTTTTCAGAGTTTAAGAATACATGGATACTTTCTGTTTGCTTTGGGATGATTCTATCCATAGTGATGGTTGGGATTGGAGTCGTATTTTCATATGAAACTGTGCTTGTACTAAGTGGAATTATTATTTTATTTTCATTAATTGCTGGCTTAACGCTGCTTTCTCCTGCTTATACAATTGGTGTGCTTTTTTTCATTCTATGGCTGGCGCCATTTATTATGGAGTACCAAACCTTTTTTACAGCTGATTTATTTTCCGAGGTTAACTTTACAGGCATTGTTATTTTACTTGGTCTCCTTCTTTTTATAGAAGGCTTCTTATACTTTCGTGTTCGTAGAAATGAAACCTTTCCAGAGCTCTCTTTGAGCAGTAGAGGAGGGTGGATTGGACAGCTTCGAATGAAGAAAATCCTGTTTCTTCCTTTTTTGCTTGTTGTACCAACAGGAATGATCACACCATTCGCTTCCTTCTGGCCTTATTTTTCAGTAGGAGATGAACAGACATTTAGCATTATTATTCTCCCATTTGTCTTAGGAATCGAACAAGTTGTAAGAGGAACACTCCCGGAATTAGCAGCAAAAAGGATGGCTAAGCCTCTCTTTTTACTTGCGTCTATCGTTCTTGTGCTAGGATTTTTAAGTATGTATGTGACGTGGCTAACACTTCTTGCAATTGTCTTTGCTGTTGCAGGTAAAGAGTTTATCAATTTTCGATATCGTTCGGATGAGCAAAATAAAAAGCCGTATTTTTGTCAAACTGAAAAAGGAATAACGGTTTTGAGTGTTATTCCAGGTACTCCTGCTTCACGTCTTGATATTCAAGTAGGTGAAATAATTTCGAAAGTGAATGGAATTAAAATAAATTCAGCAGATCAATTCTATGAAGCGCTTCAGGAAAGCAGGGCTTCCTTTAAATTAGATGTGCTTGATGAAAATGGCGAATTACGTTTTGTGCAAAGCGTGTTGTATGAAGGGGAGCATCATGAGCTTGGTTTACTTTTTGTAACAGCCCCACATCATCAGAAAAGCATTCAACAGGTTGTCGGATAATAATGAATTAATAAGCAAGATTTTCATCTTGTTGCTTGTTTATCGAACAGAATCAGACTAGATTCACCCAATAAAATGAGAATTATACTAGCGTTAGCCTAATATAGGCTAATGCTTTTTAGTTGAAATGGACAAAATAAGATTTTATGCTCATGGATACAAATAAAATTAAAATTAACATAAAAAACGAATATTTGTTCGTCTTTTATGTTAAAATAGAAATGCATCTATGATAAGCTGATATTATTCAGGTGATCGGAGGGACGATTTTTGGAAAATACATTTGAACTCGTATCTGCATATAAACCACAAGGAGATCAACCAAAAGCAATCAAGGAGCTTGTGGATAAAATTTTAGCAGGACAACGACATCAAACCTTACTTGGAGCAACAGGTACAGGAAAAACATTTACTGTATCAAATGTAGTGAAAGAAATTAATCGACCAACATTAGTAATCGCACATAATAAAACGTTGGCAGGCCAATTATATAGTGAGTTCAAGGAATTTTTCCCGAATAATGCGGTGGAATATTTTGTGAGCTATTATGATTATTACCAGCCAGAGGCATACGTTCCTTCTACAGATACGTTTATTGAAAAGGATGCGAGCATCAATGATGAAATTGATAAACTAAGACACTCGGCAACATCGTCATTATTTGAACGAAGTGATGTATTGATTGTTGCCAGCGTCTCTTGTATATATGGTTTAGGGTCTCCAGAAGAATATGGAAGTCAAGTGCTTTCATTACGAATGGGTATGGAAAAAGATCGTGATCAACTCCTACGAGACCTAGTTGATATTCAATATGCTAGAAATGATATTGACTTTCAACGTGGAACGTTTCGCGTCCGTGGTGATTCTGTTGAAGTTATTCCAGCTTCACGTGAGGAGCATTGTATTCGAATTGAGTTTTTTGGCGATGAAATTGATCGAATTCGTGAGGTAGATGCTTTAACAGGGGAAATTATTGGTGATCGGGAGCACGTAGCTATTTTTCCAGCTTCCCACTTTGTTACGCGTGAGGAAAAGCTGAAAAAAGCGATTACTAATATTGAGAAGGAATTAGAAGATAGACTAAAAGAGCTGCGCGAACAAAATAAGCTTTTAGAGGCACAGCGACTTGAACAGCGAACAAATTACGATATTGAAATGATGAATGAAATGGGCTTTTGTTCGGGTATAGAGAATTATTCTAGGCATCTTGCTTTTCGCGAACAAGGTTCTACACCATATACACTGTTAGACTATTTTCCGGATGATTTTCTAGTTGTTGTAGATGAATCACATGTTACTCTGCCGCAGATTAGAGGAATGTATAATGGTGACCAAGCTAGAAAACAAGTATTAGTTGATCATGGCTTCCGCTTACCTTCTGCTCTGGATAATCGCCCATTGACATTTGCGGAGTTTGAAAAAGCAACTAATCAACTCATCTATGTATCGGCAACACCTGGTCCATATGAGCTAGAGCATTGTCCAGTAATGACCGAGCAAATCATTCGTCCAACTGGTCTATTGGATCCGCAAGTAGAAGTTCGTCCAATTGAAGGACAGATTGATAATTTAATCGGTGAAATTAACAAACGATCTAAAAAGAATGAGCGTGTACTTGTCACGACGTTAACGAAAAAAATGGCGGAAGACTTGACTGATTATCTAAAGGAAATTGGTATTAAAGTTGCCTATCTCCATTCTGAAATCAAAACGTTAGAACGAATTGAAATTATTCGGGAGCTTCGGGTCGGAAAATATGATGTGCTTATCGGTATTAATTTACTTCGAGAAGGCTTAGACATTCCCGAAGTATCTTTAGTAGCAATTTTAGACGCTGATAAAGAAGGCTTTTTGCGCTCAGATCGTTCCCTAATTCAAACAATGGGACGTGCTGCCCGTAATGAAAATGGGCGCGTAATTATGTATGCAGATAAGATTACGAAATCCATGCAATATGCAATTGATGAGACAAATCGCCGGAGAGAAAAACAAATTGCTTATAACGAAGCACATGGCATCACACCACAAACTATTAAAAAAGAAGTGCGGGATGTTATTCGTGCTACCGTTGCTGCAGAGGATACTATCCAGTATGAATCTAAAGCAAAAGAGCTAACGAAGCTGACGAAGAAAGAACGTCAAAAAGTGATTCAAAACATGGAAAAAGAAATGCGAGCAGCTGCAAAGGCATTAGATTTTGAAAAAGCAGCAGAGCTTCGTGATATCATATTGGAACTAAAAGCGGAAGGATGACGGTTGCATGCCAAGTAAATCAATAAAAATTCAAGGCGCTAGGGCTCATAACTTAAAGAACATTGATATTACCATTCCCAAAAATAAATTGGTCGTATTAACCGGACTATCAGGGTCAGGAAAATCCTCCTTAGCTTTTGATACAATTTATGCTGAAGGACAACGTAGATATGTAGAATCACTTTCTGCTTATGCGCGCCAATTTTTAGGGCAAATGGATAAGCCGGATGTTGATACAATTGAAGGACTATCCCCAGCGATTTCAATAGATCAAAAAACTACGAGTCGTAATCCACGCTCTACGGTAGGAACAGTAACCGAAATATACGACTACTTACGTTTGCTTTATGCTCGTGTTGGTCGACCGACATGTCCAAAGCATGGAATTGAAATAAGCTCACAAACGGTGCAGCAAATGGTGGATCGAATTATGGATTATCCAGAGCGTACACGGATCCAAATTCTTGCCCCAGTCGTTTCTGGCCGAAAAGGTGAGCATATTAAAACGATTGAAAAGCTAAAGCAGGAGGGTTATGTTCGTATCCGTGTAGACAAGGAAATGCGTGAGGTAACAGAGGAGATTAACCTCGAAAAAAATAAAAAGCATTCGATTGAAGTTGTTGTGGACCGCATTGTCGTGAAGGAAGGCGTAACTGGACGGCTAAGTGACTCATTGGAAACAGCGCTTGAGCTAGGAGAAGGTAAAGTAATCGTCGACATTATTGGAGAAGAAGAGCTTACATTTAGTGAAAACCACGCTTGTCCCATTTGTGGGTTTTCAATTGGGGAACTAGAGCCTCGTCTCTTTTCTTTTAATAGTCCGTACGGGGCATGTCCAACCTGTGATGGACTTGGTACAAAGCTGGAAGTTGATTTGGATTTAGTGATACCAGATTGGGATAAAACCTTAAATGAGCACGCCATTGCCGCGTGGGAACCAATTAGTTCAAAATATTATCCACAGCTATTAAAAAGTGTTTGTGAGCATTACGGGATTGACATGAATATTCCGGTAAAGGATATTCCTAAAACACAAATGGATAAAATTTTGCATGGAAGTGGTAAAGACAAAATCCGGTTCTATTATGTGAATGATTTTGGTAATGTGCGAGACAACACAATTGAATTCGAAGGTGTGCTAAAAAATATCGCGAGACGGTATCGAGAGACTTCTTCTGACTACATTCGTGAAACATTAGAAAAATATATGGCACAGAAAAATTGTCCATCATGTAAAGGATATCGATTAAAAGAAGAAGCATTAGCGGTACGCATTGATGGAAAGCATATTAGTAAAATTACGGATTTATCTATAACAGAAGCGAAGTCCTTTTTTCAACAATTGGAGCTTACTGAAAAGGAAACGCAAATTGCACGATTAATCCTAAAAGAAATTAGTAATCGGTTGGACTTTTTAAATAATGTCGGATTAGACTATTTAACGTTATCTCGTGCAGCTGGAACACTTTCAGGTGGTGAGGCACAGCGAATTAGACTTGCTACACAAATCGGTTCAGCACTAACCGGTGTTTTATATGTATTAGATGAACCGTCAATTGGACTTCACCAGCGTGACAATGATCGATTAATCGGAACATTACAAAGTATGCGTGATCTGGACAATACACTAATTGTAGTAGAGCATGATGAAGATACGATGCTTGCAGCCGATTGGCTTATTGATATTGGTCCAGGAGCTGGAGAGCATGGTGGAGAAATTGTTGCAAGTGGTACGCCTGCAAAAGTAATGAAAACGAAGAAATCACTAACCGGTCAATATTTATCTGGACAGAAATATATTCCATTACCAGCAAAGCGAAGAAAAGCAGATGATCGTCATATTGAGGTTGTTGGAGCATCAGAGAATAACTTAAAGAATGTATCCGTTCAATTCCCAATAGGATTGATGACGGTTGTAACAGGGGTTTCCGGGTCAGGTAAAAGTACGCTCGTGAATGAGATATTATATAAATCATTAGCAAAACATCTTTATCGTGGAAAGCAAAAGCCTGGAAAGCATGAAACAATAAACGGTTTAGAGCATATTGAAAAAGTAATTGATATAGATCAATCGCCAATTGGGAGAACGCCGCGTTCTAATCCAGCTACCTATACAGGCGTGTTTGATGATGTTCGTGACGTTTATGCGCAAACAAATGAAGCAAAGGTTCGCGGATATAAAAAAGGACGTTTTAGCTTTAATGTGAAGGGCGGTCGCTGTGAAGCGTGCCATGGTGATGGTATTATTAAAATTGAAATGCACTTTCTTCCAGATGTTTATGTACCTTGTGAGGTTTGTCATGGCAAACGCTATAACCGTGAAACGTTAGAAGTAAAATATAAAGGGAAGAACATTGCAGATGTGCTTGCCATGACGATTGAAGAAGCATTAGAGTTCTTCGCAAACATTCCAAAGATTAAACGAAAGCTCCAAACGATTTATGATGTAGGATTAGGGTATATCACGTTAGGACAGCCGGCAACGACATTATCTGGTGGAGAAGCACAACGCGTGAAGCTTGCTAGTGAATTGCATCGTCGCTCTAACGGAAAGTCATTTTATATTCTTGATGAGCCTACGACAGGCTTACATGTTGACGATATTAAACGTTTAATAGCTGTACTAGAACGCTTAGTAGATAATGGAGATACCGTATTAATCATTGAACATAATCTCGATGTAATAAAAATTGCTGATCATATTATTGATCTTGGTCCAGAAGGCGGGGATCGTGGAGGACAAATTATTGCAACAGGAACCCCAGAGCAGATTGCAAACGTAAAAAAATCACATACAGGACGTTATTTAAAGTCGGTTTTAGAACGTGATTTAAAACGTATGGAAGAAAGTCTTTCTGAAAAAGAAAAGCTCGTAAGTAAATAAACTGGTAGTCGTAACCACCAGAAATTTAATTAAACATAACAGAATGCAAATAAATAGGTCAGTTAGATCATCAATTATTCGATGAACTAACTGACTTTTTTTATTTACTAGATTTTTGTCAAGCCCTTCTTTGTTTGTTTTGAAAAGGAGAAGAAGGGGTAGATAAAACAAAATATGGTGTTAACATACGTAGTTCGCCATTTTAGAGCAAATAAACGCATATTTCTCTTTCTGCACGATATCAGTATCCTCATACGATTAATTAAGCAAAAATACGCCAATATCATTGTGGAAAGCTAAATTGTAAAGATATTCCTGTTTTGAAATAATAGAGTGTAGAGAAAGAAAAGGAGTCGAATTATGATTAATAAACGACAGACAAATTACCAGTATGAAGAACGAACGACGCTGAAAAAGTCGTTAAAAGCACACTGGGTATGGGCAATAGCTCTAGGCTCATCAATTGGTTGGGGAGCATTTGTACAGCCGACGAATTGGCTTGAAACTGCAGGGCCTATAGGTGTTATTCTCGGTTTTATCATTGGTGCTTTTCTTATGATGCTCATCGCTGTAAGCTATGGATTTCTCATTAAAAGCTTTCCAGTTTCAGGAGGAGAATTTGCTTATTCATTTATCAGTCTTGGACGAACGCATGCATTTATTTGTGGATGGTTTTTAACCCTCGGCTATATTTGTATCGTTGCTCTTAATGCCTCTGCTTTTGCTTTAATGTTCAAATTTATTTTTCCAAAAATAATTGAAAATCTTAAACTTTATCAAATTGCTGGTTGGGATATCTATGCGATGGAGATTGTTATATCTACATTCGTTTTAGCTATATTTGGTTATTTTAATGTCAAAGGGACAGGATTATCTGGACGTATGCAGTTTGTTTTTTGCAGTATTATGATTATAAGTGTGCTCGCGATCACGGCAATGGTTGGGTTCCATCCGAGTACAGAATTAAGTAATGTGCAGCCATTATTTTCAACAGATAAAACTGCATTCGCAGCAATTATTTCCATTGTTGCTATAGCTCCATGGGCATTTGTAGGCTTTGATAACGTTCCACAAGCTGCAGAAGAATTCCATTTTTCTTCAAAGAAGGCATTTCTGTTAATTATTCTAGCAATCTTCTTTGCAGCGATTTTATATAGCTTAATGATTATTTCTACAGCAATGATTCAGCCTTGGGAAACATTAGCTGGTGCAAGTCATGCTTGGGGAACAGCAGCTGCAATTAATGATTTACTAGGAACGATTGGCCTGCTTATTCTTGTTGTCGCTTTAACGATGGGAATATTCACCGGGCTAAATGGTTTTATTATTTCATCTAGCCGCTTATTGTTCGCCATGTCACGCGCGAAAATTATCCCAGAGTCGTTTTCAAAGCTCCATCCAACCTATAAGACACCTTACTTTGGCATCGCTTTTACAGTGATACTTGCTATGATTGCACCGTGGTTTGGTAGACAGGCATTACTATGGGTAGTCGATATGTCCTCAGTTGGAGTGACGATCGCTTACTTCTATACATGCTTCACCGCATTTTCTCTATTTAAATGGTCAAAGGATAAAGATTTTAATCCATCGAAGCATGTTGTATCACCACTTAAAAAATCAATTGCAGCAATCGGTATGATTGCTAGTCTAGTGTTTTTAGGATTATTATTAGTACCTGGATCGCCAGCTTTTCTAGGTATTGAATCGCGAATTGCACTCACAGTATGGATTATACTTGGTGTGATATTTTACTTAGCAAAGCGCACAGAACTTAAACAAATACCTACGAAAGAATTAAATTATTTAATCCTTGGAAATGAAGAAGTAATTGCGAAAAACAAATAAAATTTCGAATAAAAACTCATTCAATGTAGATTTACAATACATTGAATGAGTTTTTTAGCTTGGATAGATTGTATGTTTTGACGACACCCGTCTATTTCGGTAATGTAAAAAGAGAAGATGTTGGGAGGAACAATGACATGAAACCAATAGATATAGAAAACGTGCAGCAAATGCTAGAAAGCTTTATTAACAAAGAAGTATATGTCCATGTTGAAACAACCAATGGAGCCTATGCAAGCCACTTTAATGAAAAGGCATATAATGTAGGTGTATTTGTAAGAAACGCTAAGGTTACTTTCTCGCAAGCAAAGATTGTAAGGGATGGCAATGTTTATCGCGCAGGTTTGAAAATGCCGATGGGCTGGATATATGCGGAAGGTCTAACTGATTGGGAAATTTACGAATATGATAAATTACTTTTAGCCGGCCATGACCGTGAAGGTCGCTTAATGGTCGCAATGCAAATTAGTGAAACACCTTTTGATTATTAATTCGATTTTTGTAGATTAAATTGAAAGTTGTGTTCAGCGATAAAATAATGCTTCAATTAGTGAAGGATTTGTCGTACAAAAATTACGTTATTGACTATTAGAATTTTGACTTTAAAGGAATGGTGAATAAAATGGAAAAACATGTGGTTGTTATTTATCCGCATCCAGATGATGAAGCGTTTGGTGCGGCTGGAACCATTGCTCAGTTTCGTGCAGAAGGTGTTCCTGTTACTTACCTATGTGGAACACTTGGTGAAATGGGGAGAAATATGGGAGCACCTCCATTCGCAAATAGAGAATCATTGCCTATGATTCGCAAGCAAGAATTACAAAATGCGTGTAACGTGTTAGATATCGATTTGAAAATGTTAGGTTATCGGGATAAAACGTTAGAATTTGAAGACAGGCAGGAAATTGCAAAACGTTTAAAGACAATGCTCGAAGAAATAAAACCAAGTTTGGTTATTACACATTATCCTGGACATGCAGTCCATCCGGATCATAATGCACTTGGTGCGGCCGCAGTAGAAGCAGTTGGATTAATGGATCCTTCGATTCGACCAACGGTTTGGGCACAAGCGATTACGAATTCCTTTATGGAGGATTTGGGAAAACCGGATATTATCAATGATATTTCCCCATACTTTGAGAAGAAGATGGATACAATTAAAGCACATAAATCTCAGGCAGATGGTATATTAGGCAACTTTAAAAAGGCGAATAAGCTAGCAAAAGATGTGCAAGACGCTGCAAAACAACGCCTCGGTATCGAAAGATTTTATATTTGGGAGTTTTGATTAAGCATGTAGCAACGTAAATTGTGGCTTTTAAGCAGTAGCAATACATTAAATTTGTACCAAAATGAAAGAAAACCATAAGCTAGAGTAAATAAAGATGGGAGGAATAAGGATGAAAAAGCTTTATCGTTCAACTCAAAACCGCATGCTAGCTGGTGTACTAGGCGGTCTAGGAGAATATACACGTATCGACCCTACTATTTTACGCTTATTGTTCATCATTGCATTGTTTTTCAGTGCGTTTACTTTGGCGATTATTTATGTAATTGCTATATTTATCATCCCAGATGGAGGAGTGGATTACTAATGCTATTACGGGGTTTTTTATCTATTTTTTTAAATGCTGTAGCGTTAATAGCGGTAGCAGAGTTATTTGATTCCTTTTATTTGGATGGGTTTGGAACAGCGTTACTTGCGAGTGTTATCCTTGCGATATTAAATATAATCGTAAAGCCTATTTTAATTATTCTCACCTTGCCGATTACGATTGTTTCACTTGGGTTCTTTTTATTTGTCATCAATGCAATTACATTGATGCTAACACAAGGACTGATGGGGGATTCCTTTGAAATTTCAGGATTTGGTACAGCAATTATTGCAGCTATTATCATTTCCATCATCAATCTCGTTTTAAATCGACTTGTGAAGGATACGCTTCGAGCGTAGACGATATGTCTGCGCTATTTTTTATAGAGAAAGACGCCGTTATGAAGTTTCTATGATGATAGAAACGAACAGATTACCTTTACGTACTCTGCTTTCTTAATCATTCCTACGACATGTTAAAATGTGCTACAATAAAGAGCAGTTAGATCTGGAGGAGATACGTCATGACAGTTGTGCGAACAAAGGATTTACTTGAAAATTTTAATTTAACCTTAGTAGCCGGAGAAGAAGGCATACATAGGGAAATCACGACAAGTGATATTTATCGACCTGGAATTGAAATGGCAGGTTTTTTTACATATTATCCAAGTGAAAGGCTACAACTTATCGGTAAAACAGAAATGGCTTATTTTCTAGACCTTTCTGACGAAGAAAAAAAAGATCGATGTGAACGATTATGCACGGATATCACCCCAGGCATTGTTGTTTCTCGAGGTATGGAGATTCCGCAAATTTTAATAGAGGCAGCGAATAATGCAGGGGTTCCTATTCTACACTCTCCGCGAAAAACAACACGGGTCATTAGTAGACTAACGAATTTCCTTGAAGTTAAATTTGCACCATTTACCGCCATTCATGGTGTGCTAGTTGATGTTTACGGTGTTGGTGTACTAATAACGGGTGAAAGTGGCGTTGGTAAAAGTGAAACAGCATTAGAACTCGTAAAAAGAGGGCATCGTCTAGTTGCCGATGATAGTGTGGAAATACGGCAAGAAGACTATGATACATTAATTGGTAATTCTCCACCCCTGATTGAACATTTATTAGAAATACGTGGGTTAGGAATTATTAATGTAATGACATTATTTGGAGCAGGTGCCGTTCGCAATTATAAAAAAATCTCTTTTATTATAAATTTAGAGCTATGGGATCAGCAAAAGCAGTATGATCGTTTAGGATTAGATGAAGAAACGATGAAAATTATGGATGTAAACCTTCCAAAAGCAACAATTCCTGTTCGCCCAGGACGGAACTTAGCAGTTATTATTGAAGTTGCTGCAATGAATTTCCGTTTAAAACGAATGGGTGTTAATGCAGCAGAAGAATTCTCAGAACGATTAACGAAAATGATTGAGCATGAAAAGGATGTTATGGAATAGGAGTGATGTTATGACTTGTAATGCACCTGCGTTGGATCGCGTATTTTTTGAAGTTGGCCCGTTCACCATCTATTGGTATGGCGTTATTATTGCAACCGGCGCTTTTTTAGGATTATATTTAGCGACGAAGGAATCAGATCGACTTGGATTAAAAAAAGACTTGATGGTCGATCTTGTCGTTTTTGCTATTCCAATCGCCATTATTTCTGCGCGTATATACTATGTAATATTTGAATGGGAAAACTATGTAGGACAGCCATGGTGGAAGATTTTTGCAGTATGGGAAGGCGGAATAGCTATTCATGGTGCGTTAATTGGTTCGGTGTTAACAGCCATCATTTATGCACGAGTTAAAAAAGTATCCTTTTGGCAGCTAGCAGACATAGCTGCTCCAAGCTTAATACTTGGGCAAGCAATTGGTCGCTGGGGTAACTTTATGAATCAAGAGGCCCATGGTGGTCCAATATCTGAGTCTGCTTATCAAAGCTTTCATCAATATTTACCTGATTTTATTATGAATCAAATGTGTATTGACGGTGTGATGTACCATCCAACATTCTTATATGAATCCGTGTGGAATATACTCGTACTTATCTTGCTACTTGTTTTGCGACGGAAGAATCCATTACGAGGAAATGTGTTCCTTACGTATATTATTGCTTATTCTGTTGGACGCTTCTTTATAGAGGGTATGCGGACGGATAGTCTGTACGGAGGCGGCCTACGTGCTGCACAAGTGATGTCAATTATTCTGATTATAGGCTCTATAGGGTTGATGATCTATCGCCGAAAATCTGGAATAGCAGATAAACATTATGATGGAAAAAAGGTAAATAGAAAATAAACATGTTTATTGGATAGAAAGAAGAGGGATGGGAGATTGGCGGGAATAATTTTTAGAGGCTTACGCCAAGGATTAGACACAACCTGGACGTTAGGAAAGGTAATCTTTCCAATTACACTTATTGTTACAATTTTGCAACACACACCTATTTTGCCATGGTTAATTGATAAAATTAGTCCAATTATGGGGCTGTTCGGTTTATCAGGAGAAGCAGCTGTACCACTAGTATTAGGGAATGCACTAAATTTATATGCTGGGATTGCAGCTATTATTTCTTTTGACTTTACCGTGAAAGAAGTATTTATTATGGCAATGATGCTATCGTTCTCCCATAATTTATTTATTGAGTCCTCGGTAGCAGCAAAAGTTGGGGTAAGCTGGTGGCTTATTTCTGGAATTCGAATAGGACTTGCGTTGCTAGCTGGTTCGCTCATTCATCTGATTTGGAATGGCGGCCAGGAGCTTGCACAATACGGTTTTATTTCCACAGAGCAGGCAGTGCTTTCGGGGTGGCAAGAAATTGGGTTTCAAGCAGTACAAACTGCCTTCATGGCGATTGTACAGCTTGCTTTAATTGTTATCCCGTTAATGATAGTAATGCAGTTTTTGCGTGAAAAAGGATGGCTAACGAAATTTTCCAATATGTTTGCGCCTGTTACACAGCTTCTAGGAATGAAGCGCAATACTTCCATGACCTTAGTTGCCGGACTTACCATTGGTCTTGCTTATGGTGCTGGTGTAATGATACAGGCTGTAAAGGAAGATGGCGTATCAAGAAAAGATATGATGCTTGCACTTATTTTTCTTGTATCCTGTCACGCTGTAGTTGAAGATACGTTAATTTTTATTCCGCTTGGCATACCTGTATGGCCGTTACTTGTTATTCGTCTCATTACAGCGATTATACTGACAATGCTCGTTGCGCATATATGGAAACGGTTGGATGAACGAAAAGGAAAGGAAATGAAAGATGAGCATTCGTACAATACTCTTTGATTTAGATGGAACACTAATTGATACCAATGAATTAATAATAGCATCGTTTATTCATACCTTTAAGCAGTATGGAAGAGAATATACACGGGCAGAGCTAAAGGAATTTAATGGTCCACCATTAAAGGACACATTCGCTTCTATTGATCCAAATAAAGTAGAGGAGATGGTGGAAACATATCGTGCCCATAACTTTTTACATCATGATGCTTATGTAAAGCCGTTTCCACATGTTATTGAGACACTTATTGAACTAAAAAATAAGCAGATTCAAATTGGGATTGTTTCTACGAAGATGCAGAAAGGCGTTCTAAAGGGACTTCAGGTTTGTGGGCTCGAAAAGATGTTTGATGCAATTGTCACATTAGATGACGTGACCAATGCTAAGCCGAATCCAGAGCCTGTGTTAAAAGGAATGGAACTTCTAGCTGGACAGCCAGAATCGACATTAATGGTAGGGGATAATTACCATGATATTGAGGCAGGACATCGAGCAGGCGTTCAAACCGCTGGCGTTTCATGGTCACATAAAGGGAAGGAATTTCTACAATCCTATCACCCAACCTATATGCTTGAAGATATGCGTGATTTATTGCGAATAATTGAGGTGCGATAAATGAGGAAAACGGAACGATATCAGGTCAAAAATGCGAATTCACTGTGGCAAATATATCAAACGGTTTCTTTTTGGAAGGTTGTAAAAAATTTTATTATTATTCAAATTGCCCGTTATACGCCTTTTTTACGTATGAAAAACTGGTTGTATCGTGTATGTTTGCGAATGAAAGTCGGAGATAAAACAGCCTTTGCGCTTATGGTAATGCCTGATATTATGTTTCCGGAAAAAATATCTGTTGGTACAAACAGTATTATTGGGTATAATACAACCATTCTTGCCCACGAATATTTATTAAAGGAATATCGCATAGGGGAAGTCAAGATAGGAAATGAAGTAATGGTCGGAGCAAACTCAACGATATTGCCCGGAGTTACGATTGGGGACCATGCAATTGTTTCTGCTGGTACGCTTGTGCATAAAGATGTTCCAGCAGGTGCTTTTGTAGGGGGAAACCCGATGCAGCTAATTTATTCGAAGGAAGAAATGGAGCAAAGACAACAGAAAGAATAAACTATATATTGTCTTTGTACCATTGCTATGATAAGATTAATGTTGAAAAGTGAATAAATGGACGGAGATATGGAGAAACCGCAAACTTCTAATACAATTATTTTTGTGTTGGGATGTTTTTGTGGTTTTTTTCTTTTTTTAGGACTAGTCTCTATGTTTCGCCATAAGTATGAATTAGAACCTATTGTATGACATGAACCTATCGTGTTTCGGGTATGGATAGGTAGAGGGAAAATAATAAGTGGGAGTGAATTGTATGACGACATTTTCTAGTAGACAGCGTAAGGATATATGGAGTAGTTTAACAAAGGAAAAACTTGATCTATTAGTTATTGGAGGTGGAATAACAGGAGCAGGAATTGCATTAGATGCCGCTACGAGAGGCTTGAATACAGGTGTTGTTGAAATGCAGGACTTTGCTGCTGGGACTTCATCACGGTCGACAAAGCTAGTACATGGGGGTTTACGTTATTTAAAGCAATTTGAAGTAAAACTCGTTGCAGAAGTAGGAAAAGAACGAGAAATTGTTTATGAAAATGGACCACATGTCACAACACCAGAATGGATGATGCTTCCCTTTCATAAAGGAGGTACATTTGGACCGTTCTCAACGAACATCGGACTTCGTGTCTACGATTTTTTGGCCGGTGTTAAAAAATCAGAACGACGGAAAATGTTAAATGTAGAAGAAGCATTAACAAAAGAGCCACTCATAAAAAAAGAGAATTTAAAAGGAGCTGGCTATTATGTTGAATATAAAACAGATGATGCACGGCTAACGATAGAAGTAATGAAAAAAGCAGTGCAAAAAGGTGCGCATGCAATAAACTATGCAAAGGTAATTGACTTTATTTATTCAGATCAAGGGCAGCTAGCTGGTGTGGTTGTGGAGGATCAACTAACAAATGAAACGAAGCAAATCTATGCAAAAAAAATTGTAAATGCTGGTGGACCATGGGTAGATGAGCTCCGTGAAATAGATGGATCAAAACAAGGGAAGCATTTGCACCTATCGAAAGGTATTCACCTCGTCTTTTCGAAGAAGGATTTTCCGCTTCAGCAGGCGGTTTATTTTGATGTGCCAGATGGACGCATGATTTTTGCTATACCGCGTGAGAATAAAACATATGTAGGAACAACGGATACATTTTACGACGGAGCTATCGAACACCCGACCGTAACAGAGGCAGATCGTGATTATATTATTAACGCGGTGAATGACATGTTCCCTTCATTGCAAATTAATGCAGAACATGTTGAGTCAAGCTGGGCAGGAATTCGCCCATTAATCGCAGAGGAAGGAAAAAAGCCTGGAGAAATTTCGCGAAAGGACGAGATTTTTATCTCTAATTCTGGACTTATCTCAATGGCAGGAGGAAAATTGACGGGGTATCGTAAAATGGCAGAGCAAGCAGTTGATAAGGTTGTTGCTATGCTTAAGCAAGAGGAAGGTATCCTTTATTCCGAATCAACCACAAAGCACCTGCCAATAGCAGGAGGAGAAGTTGGTGGGTCAAAAGGCTTTTCAACATATGTAAGGAAAAAGTCAAAAGAAGGGATCGCATTAGGATTAGATGAAAGAACAACGCTTCGGTTAATCGAGCGATATGGGGCAAATGTTGAGCGTGTATTCCAGTTATATCAAGATTTACAAGAAGAAGCTAAAAAGGAACAAATGGATACAGTTGTACTTGCTGAGCTTGAATATGGATTACAATATGAGCTTGTCTATAAACCAGTAGACTTCTTCATCCGAAGAACTGGCGCCTTATTTTTTGAAATAAACTGGGTAAAGGAACATCAAGAAGCGGTAATGAATTATATGAAAAAAGCACTAAATTGGGAAGAGGAAGAAGCGGCATCTTATCAATCTGAATTGGATAGGGAGATTTATGAAGCAACACGTCCAACTGAAACTGTTTATGAATAAGAAAATAGAAGAGGGCGGCCGAAAGAAAAGATTCGATTGAAATAGTTAAGACCGTTTCTTGGGCAAAGAAGACTCTGCTAAAGTTATTTTGAGCAGATGTTGCACTTGTTCCTATGGTGAAAGCGAACCCATTTTCAAACTGCGGTGAGATACTTCTCTTTTGTCCCACCGCTTTTTTTACATAAATTTGTCTTCCATAAATCCCATAACATGATTGGGTGTATGCAACTGATGTCGGCAACTATTATTTCCATAGTAGATATGGTATACTTTGTTCTGGTGAAACGTAGCTTATGCGACGTTTTCGAATAAATGATGTCAACATAACAAATGGGGAATATACATGCAACAAACGAAGAATAAGGTGGAGGCTTCCAATAAGATTATTCCTTTTATTCCTGAAGGAGATTTTTATTACATGAAGGGTGTTAAAGCCTTTCAGAAACGGAAGTTTGAGATTGCGATTAAGTGGCTAACGAAAGCAATTGAAGCAACACCTGATGAACCACTTTATAAATGTCAAATGTCAATAATATATACCGAAATTGGTTCTTTTCATAAGGCAAATCAGTTATTGACGAATGTTTTGCAAACCTCTGGTGATAAATATATTGATTGTTATTATTTGCTTGCAAACAATTATGCCCACCTAGGCTTGTTACATGATGCCAAAAAATACGCATTGTCTTATCTTAATTTAGCTCCTAAAGGTGATTTTCGAGAAGAGGCAGAGGACTTACTCTACTTTATCGAAATTGATGAGGAACAGGATGACGATTGGGATGTAGAAGACGAAGATGAATTAATCATTTATCAAGAGTCTGCTTTTTATTATATGGAAACGATGGATTGGGATAATGCAATTGCTACGCTAGAAGAAATGCTTCATCTATTTCCAGAGCATAAAACGACAAAGCACGAATATGCTCATGCCCTCTTTTTTGCTGGTTATCAAGAAGATGCTATTCAAATGGAACAAGCGCATCTGAAAGAAGAGCCGAATGCGTTGTTTCCGCATGCTAATTTGGCTTTATTCTTTTATGAAATGAATGATATTAGTGAATATGAAAAGCATAAGCGTGCATTACTAAATGTATATCCTATACACGAGCAGCAAAAATTAAAAATAGCGGTAACATTTGCTAGAACAGCATGTTATTCAGAAGCCCTACAACGTTTTAAGCTGGTGGATAAAGGAATCGTTCGGAGCCATATATCGTTTTATAGATGGTATAGTCTTACATTGTATATGACTGGTTTTGAAGAAAAAGCGATTGCCTTATGGGAAGAAGGATGTAAAAAGCACCAATTGTTGTTACAAGAAAAATTTCCTTGGGAAGTGTATGTGTGAGCAAATAATTAGACGAAAATAGTCTAATCTTATACGCTATTACTAACGAATAAAAAGGATAAAAAGGGGCGAAATAAAATGTCCGAAGAAATGATATATGATGTTATTATCGCAGGTGCAGGTCCAGCAGGTATGACCGCTGCTGTTTATGCATCACGTGCTAACCTAGAAACCTTAATGATAGAACGAGGTATTCCTGGTGGACAGATGGCTAATACAGAGGAAGTAGAGAATTTTCCTGGTTTTGATTATATTCTAGGGCCTGATCTATCAAACAAGATGTTTGAGCATGCGAAAAAATTCGGTGCAGAATATGCGTACGGAGATATTAAAGAAGTAGTTGACGAAGGCGATGTTAAAATTGTAAAAGTGGGCAACAAAGAATACAAAACAAAAACGTTAATTATTTCAACAGGAGCTGAACATAAAAAGCTCGGTATTCCTGGTGAGGAAGAATTATCAGGCCGTGGTGTATCTTATTGCGCTGTTTGTGATGGTGCTTTTTTCAGAGATAAAGATCTTGTCGTTATTGGTGGGGGAGACTCTGCTGTTGAGGAAGGCATCTATTTAACGAAATTCGCTCGCAAGGTAACGATTATTCATCGTCGTGATGAATTACGTGCCCAAAAAATTATTCAAACGCGTGCATTCAATAATGAAAAAATCGAATTCATTTGGGATACTGAGGCAAAAACAATAAATGGTCCTGATGGAAAAGTAAGTAGTGTAACCTTAAAGAATAGAAATACTGGCGAGGAATATGATTTCCCAACAGACGGTGTATTTATTTATATTGGGATGTTCCCATTGAGTGATCCATTTAAATCATTAGGTATTACAAATGAAGAAGGCTATATCGTAACGAATGAAAATATGGAAACGCGTATTCCCGGAATTTATGCTGCGGGAGATGTTCGCGAGAAAAAGCTTCGTCAAATCGTTACAGCTACTGGAGACGGTAGTATAGCTGCTGAAGAAGCACAAGCATATATTGAAGAATTGAAAGATAAAAAGAAGGAAACGATAAAGTAATTTCATTTTAACGTTGCTGTAACACGCACGAAACAATTAAGGGGTACAATAGAGTTAACTAATTGACCCCCTTTTTTAATAAATAGATTATTTTTGCACAGATGTCAAAAGCATCTGTGCCTTTTTTTGTTTCTTTTTGAGCGAGCTTTCTTGGCTGGTATGTTCATATAATTCAATGTATAATAAAGGGAGGTCTTTGCCTAGGAAGATTTAACTTGAAACTAGAATTCACACCACTGTATTCATTTAATAAATTACGAGCTTTAATGTTTAGAGAGAAATAGAGGTGATGATTTATGCAGCGTGTTGCAAACTGCATATTAATAAATAATAATCATATTTTAATGATAAAGAAACCAAGACGAGGATGGTATGCAATTCCAGGGGGAAAAATGGAGCATGGAGAGACCATCAAAGAAGCAGCAATTCGTGAATATCGAGAAGAAACAGCATTACATGTTAAAAACCCTTCCTTAGCTGGGGTTTTTACCTTTTCTATTTTTGAAGAAGAGAATTTACAGCAGGAATGGATGATGTTTACGTTTGTTTGTGATACGTTTACTGGAGAGCTGACAGACAATTGTAAAGAGGGAGAATTGGAATGGATACCAATTGATACGATTGCTTCTCTTCCAATGGCAGAGGGAGATCGAAAAATCTTTGCCCACATTCTTTCATCGGATGAATTGCTTTACGGCGCTTTTTCATACACAAAAGATTTTGATCTTTTAGCATATCGCTTTGATCCATCTACTGATTAATAGAAGTACTGTGATAAGAGGTTGAAAGGGGAGCACACCATGACAATGTTAGAAAAAGAACAAGAAACAAAGCTTGTCATTATTACGGGGATGTCTGGAGCAGGTAAAACGGTAGCTATTCAAAGCTTTGAAGATCTTGGCTACTATTGTGTGGATAATTTACCACCAATGCTACTGCCAAAATTTTTAGAGCTAATGCGAGATTCAACGAACAATATTCACAAAGTTGCACTTGTCATGGATTTGCGAGGAAGAGAATTTTTTGATTCATTATTTGAAGCCTTGGATATACTCGGTGATGAGGAATGGCTTGATGAGCATATATTATTTTTGGATGCAAAGGACGAGCAGCTTGTGAGTCGCTATAAGGAGACACGCCGCTCACATCCACTTGCAATCGGTGATTTACCTTTAAAGGGGATTAAGCAGGAGAGAGAAATACTAGATGAATTGCGAGGTAGGGCGCAACGAATCATTGATACAACGAATTTAAAACCAAAGGATTTACGAGAAAAAATCCTTCGAGCTTATCAAGAAGAAAAGCAAGAAATATTTTCCGTTCATATGGTATCCTTTGGCTTTAAATATGGATTGCCAATTGATGCGGATCTTGTATTTGATGTTCGTTTTCTCCCAAATCCGCATTATGTATCTAATTTGCAGCCATTAACCGGTTTAAATCCGGATGTTTCTTCTTATGTGTTCAAATGGTCCGATACGCAAAAGTTTCAAGAAAAGGTTCTTGAGCTATTGCAATTTATGCTTCCATTATATAAAAAAGAAGGAAAATCACAGCTTGTTGTAGCGATTGGCTGTACTGGTGGACAGCATCGGTCTGTAGCGTTGGCTGAATTCTTTGCAAAGCAATTAACGAACAATTATATTACGCATGTGAGCCATCGTGATATCGACAAGAGAAAGGGACATTAGCGATGACAGAAAATCATGAGCCACGTGTTGTTGTCATTGGTGGAGGAACAGGAATGCCTGTTTTGCTTCGTGGTTTAAAGCATTTACCAGTCCATTTAACAGCACTGGTAACTGTAGCAGATGATGGAGGCAGTACTGGAAGATTACGATCAGAAATGGATATTCCCGCTCCAGGGGATATAAGGAATGTAATTGCAGCTTTATCAGATGTAGAGCCGATGCTTGTAGAGCTTTTTCAGCACCGCTTTTCAAGTGGAAATGGACTTTCTGGACATTCGATGGGGAACTTATTGTTAGCAGCAATGACATCCATTACAGGTGATTTTTATACAGGAATTAAGGAAATATCTCGTGTGCTAAACGTAAAAGGGGATATTTTACCAATATCGAACGAAATGATCTCGCTTCATGCAGAAATGGAAGATGGTACCATTGTTTCAGGTGAATCAAATATTCCGCTTGCAAACAAGCAAATAAAGCGTGTTTTTTTGCGTCCTGAACCAGTTCAACCGTTGCCTAATGCAATTCAAGCAATAAATGAAGCGGATCTTGTCGTTATTTCACCTGGAAGTCTATACACGAGTATTCTTCCGAATTTAATTATTCCAGGTATTGATGCGGCGATAAGACAAACAAAAGCAAAAGTAATTTATGTTTGTAATGTAATGACACAAGCAGGAGAAACAACGGGATATGCGGCATCCGATCATGTGAAAGCAATTTGGAACCATATCGGAGAAGACTGTGTGGATGCAGTTGTCGTTCATAATGAACCAATCAATGAAAGAATTCTCCATGTTTATGCAGAAGAAAATGCTGTTCCAGTGCAATATGATATCGAAAAACTGTTAGAAATGGGTCTACAGATTATTGAGGGAGATATCATTACACAGCACCACTTTACATTACGACATGACACACATAAAATATCCAAATTACTACATTCTATTGTATTAAATTAGTTAAACGTAGTTTTTTGGTAAAGGAGGGATCATCATGTCCTTCGCATCAGAAATAAAAAAAGAACTAACAAGTATTGAAGTAGATACGTGCTGTGCACAGGCAGAGCTAGCTGCATTAATCCGAATGAATGGGACGATTTCTTTTTCACAGCAGGCATACATGCTTGATGTGCAAACAGAAAATGCTGCGATTGCTCGGAGAATCTATATGTTAATCAAATCGAGATACGCGATGCCTGTTGAGCTTTTAGTTCGCAGGAAAATGAAGCTGAAAAAAAACAATGTATATATCGTTCGATTAAAGGATGGCGTCCGAAAGATGCTAGCAGATCTTAATATCTTAGAAGAACCATATTCTTTCATTCGTACGATATCCGATACGTATCTAAAGAAATCCTGCTGCAAAAAGTCATATTTGCGAGGAGCTTTTTTAGCTGGTGGATCGATTAATAATCCGGAAACTTCCTCCTATCATTTAGAAATCTTTAATTTTTATGAGGAGCATAATAATGCATTATGTGAGTTATTCAATGCATTTCAATTACATGCGAGAAAGCTAGAACGAAGAAATGGTTATATCGTCTATATTAAAGAAGCGGAAAAAATCACGGCATTTTTAAGTATTATTGGTGCCCACAACGCGTTGTTTAAATTTGAGGATGTTCGCATTGTACGAGATATGCGCAACTCGGTAAATCGTCTTGTGAATTGTGAAACAGCAAATTTAAATAAAACGATTGGAGCAGCCTATCGACAAATTGAAAATATCCAGTTAATTGAAAACACAGTTGGCTTGGATGCATTACCTGAAAAGCTTCGTGAAATTGCTGTATTACGTGTTCAGCATGATGATGTTACATTAAAGGAGCTAGGGGAACTTTGTGCTTCAGGTAAAATTTCTAAATCTGGTGTAAATCATCGGTTAAAGAAAATCGATGAATTTGCCGATAAGATAAGACGCGGAGAAAACATTTAAATATTCTGGAAAATTTCATTTTCATAAAGCGTGTTCCATGTTATAATATCGATAATTTACAAACAGAGACGAATCTGGGTAAAAAGAGGTATTTTAGTTGGAACGCGTTTTTTATATTTCGGTGAATATGGGGAGGGTGAATAGGTTGCTTGAACGAACGGTAAGAGTAGAACTAGAAACAGGACTCCAAGCAAGACCAGCTGCACAATTTGTACAAGAAGCAAATCGTTATGCAGCGCATTTATTTATTGAAAAGGACAAAAAACGTATTAATGCGAAAAGTATTATGGGATTAATGAGTTTAGCGGTTAGTCATGGAGAAACAATCTTACTACTTGCAGATGGATTAGATGAAGAAGCGGCATTAAATCATCTTGTAGCATATGTTTCGCGTACATAATTGAACTGCAAATAAAAAAGCTACCTTAAACGATTTGCCAAATGGCTGAGACGTTTAGAAGGTAGCTTTTTATGTTTTTTTGGATTACTTTGTATCTGGTTTGCGCTCTAGGATTTTATCAATTAATCCATAGTCTACTGCTCTTTCAGCAGTCATAAAGTTATCGCGTTCTGTATCTTGCTCGACAACTTCTAGCGGCTGTCCAGTACGTTCAGAAAGGATTTGATTCATTTTCTTTTTCATTTCAATAATTCTTCTAGCATGAATTTCGATATCTGTTGCTTGGCCTTGTGTACCTCCAAGCGGCTGGTGAATCATTACTTCACTGTTTGGTAATGCATAACGCTTTCCTTTTTCGCCCGCTGCGAGTAAAAATGCACCCATCGAAGCAGCCATTCCAGTACAAATCGTCGATACATCAGATTTGATAAATTGCATCGTATCGTAAATAGCCATACCTGCAGTAATCGAACCACCAGGGGAGTTAATATAAAGCGAAATGTCCTTACCTGGATCTTCTGCTTCTAGGAAAAGCAATTGAGCTACAATGGAATTTGCAACATTGTCATCAATTGCACTGCCAAGCATAATAATACGGTCCTTTAATAGACGAGAGTAAATATCATATGCACGTTCACCGCGGTTTGTTTGTTCAATAACTGTTGGAATTAAATTCATAAAAATCCTCCTTTTTTCGATTGCCATAACCCTTTTATTAGGTTGTAAATTTATCATAACGAAAAGGTCAATAAAGGTCAAACAAAAAGTTCTTATGTACAACATTTAATTTTAATCGGTTTCTATATTAAATATACGCACCAACATAGCACATTTCAAGCATTCCCTAATGGAATAAAACATAAACACAGGTAGAAAAAATACTTGTTTTGTTGTTATTGTCGCGTTATAATAGCCTATGTGTGTTAATTACATTTTATTAAATGCGCTCGTAGCTCAGTCGGATAGAGCAATGGTTTCCGGTGCCATGTGTCGGGGGTTCGATTCCTCTCGAGCGCGCTATAATATCGTTTTAGCAAGGGATACAATCTTTGTATCTCTTTTTTTGTGATGGAAAGTCCTTTTTGGTTGTTCTAAAACCTAGCAAAAAATAGGATTTGTTTCAGTTGAAGGAAAGATATTGGGATAGTTCATAAACTAAAAAAGGGGAGCGCAGAACTCCCCAGCCGTTACGTGGGGATTAGGGGAAATACGTAACGGCTATTTAATTAGTACGAAGAAAAAAATAATAATCAGGGGGTCGAAAAGCGAAATAAGGAAGTTCTATATTTCTACTGCTCAATTAAATTTTTAATGATAACATCTGCAATAATGGTACCAGCAGTTTTTGGTGCTACCTTTCCAGGAAGCCCAAGAGTATGGATTGCTGTTATTCCTTTCTCTTTCGCAAATTGAAAATTTGTGCCTCCGGGATTGGATGCGATATCAATTATAAGTGTCGAGTCTGATAAAGTGGAAAGCACTGTTGTATTTAGGATTTCAGTAGGAATGGTATTAATTATAATGTCCATCTCTTTTGCTTTGTCCATTTCGTTTAGGATAGAAAAAGGTATTAGTCCCATTTCTTTTGCTCGAGCAAACGCTGTAGGGTTACGTGCTCCAACGTAAACAGAGGCTCCAATCGCAGCAAACAGTCGGGCTACTGTCATCCCGACACGTCCAAATCCAAGAATCATAACACGCGCACCATGGATTGTATAGTTTGTATGTTTTATCGCTAGAGCTAATATACCTTCTGCCGTTGGAATAGCATTTAAGATGGCAACATCATCTCGTTTGAATATCTCCACTAATGTTCGATCTGTTCGTTGAATCACTGCATTTAAATACCCATTTGATATTCCCGTAAAGATTTTACAATGACTTGGCGTATTTTTGATTAACTCTTCAGTCACAATCAAGGGCTCATTTGTAAAACGAGCATGTTCAACTCTTCCCTGTGCGCTTGTTCCACTTACTGGAAGGAGCAATCCGTCCAATTGGCTAACATCCATCTTATCCAGTTTGACATGATGAATCCGATTGTGCTGAAGCTGTACCTGAACATTTTCAAAGCCGGCTAAATAAATGGTCCCATTTTGTTTTATTAATTGATGAATGACTTCTAGGTAACGGTCATCTCCCCCAATAATAAGTACAGAAAATGAATGTTTCATCCTAATAACCTCCTTCAGCATTTTGTTGATAACAGTTTCTATCTGGCGTGCAATGTTTGCATTATTATAACATATGAAGCTCCTTAATGAAGACGACCCTATTCATTAATGATGAATAAAATTAGTACCACCAGAGTAGAAAACTTTTGAACAATTTTAGGAAAACCCTTATACTCGAAAGATAGAAATTTTGGATAAAGGAAGTGGAGAAAGTGGAAAATAGCATCCGAGTAGGAATAGTAGGCTATGGTAATTTAGGAAAAGGTGTAGAAATCGCAATCCATCGAAATCCAGATTTGAAATTAGTAGGAGTATTTACTAGAAGAGATCCTTCAACTATTCAAACTGTATTTCCTGGTGTTGAAGTGTTCACATATGATGAAATGGAAAAGTTTACAGATAAAATTGATGTTATGGTACTTTGTGGTGGTTCAGCAAGTGATTTACCTACGATGAGTCCAGAAATTGTAGCCAAGTTTAATATCGTAGATAGCTTTGATAATCATTCAAAAATTCCAGCACATATCGAAAAAGTAGATCGTGTTGCAAAGGAAAGTGGAAAAGTCGGTGTTGTTTCGGTAGGCTGGGATCCAGGACTCTTCTCCATGAATCGTTTACTAGGAGAAATCGTACTTCCAACAGGTGGCACACATACTTTTTGGGGAGAAGGACTAAGCCAAGGGCATTCTGAGGCAGTGAGACGTATTGAAGGTGTAAAAGCTGGAGTGCAATATACGGTGCCAATTGATCTAATTCTTGAAAAAGCAAGAGCTGGTGAAGGTGCGGAACTAACTGGCGCAGATCGCCATAAAAGAGTTTGTTATGTGGTAGCTGATGAAAAGGATCAAACGCGGATTGAAAACGAAATTAAAACAATGCCAGACTATTTTGCACCATATGATACGACGGTTCATTTTATAAGTGAAGAAGAGCTAAAGCAAAATCATAGCAAGATGAAGCATGGAGGCTTTGTGATTCGTTCTGGAAATACAAGTGATGATAATCAAGCAACGGTTGAGTTCGCTTTAGCGTTGGATAGTAACCCAGAATTTACGGCTAGTGTATTAGTTGCATATGCAAGAGCAGCCTATCATTTAAACAAAAGAGGCGAAACGGGAGCAAAAACGGCATTTGATATTCCTTTGTCAGTTATGACGAATAAATCAAGTGCTGAAATTTATAAGGATTTACTTTAAGAAGAAGTATGGCGGAAACCCAGGAATGTAAAAAAGTCAGATCGTTCATTTTTCGATGGGCAATCTGACTTTTTTATATAGATAAGATAAGTCTGTCTTTCTTTTCTATCACTGCTTTTACCGCTTTTCAGCAAATAGGAGTATTAATGTAGCAATAGGCCCCAAAAACAATGAGAGTAAAAACCAATTGAAAGCGGTTCTGTTTTTTCCTTGTGCCAATCCTGCATTGATCAACGCAAGTGTACCCCAGCCAACATAATAGCTTCCTTCCATTTCATATCCCCCTTAAAACATTAAATTACCTTTTTATAATCTTTATGTCATTGTATTATAAATTTTTGAAATAACAAAATAGGTGGATAGGTTTTAATTTTATATATTTACCAATTACAGTCTCGTGCGTTTTCCAGTTAGTTATGGCAAAATAGAAAAAAAGCATGGTTTACTTGGAGAGGATTAGATGAAGCCAAAGCTTATTCAAGAACAATCACTTCAATGGAAGATGAATCAGTCTTTGCTGCAGGCGATTCACATCTTGCAGCTTTCAAGTGTGGAATTAGTCGATTACTTGAAGCAGCTTTCCAAAGAGAATCCATTAATAGAAGATGTTGAATATAATTTTGATTTCTCGGCATATAAAGATACAGCAATCAATCATTTACCGATTGGGGAAACAAAAGAAAGCGCCATTTCTATGTATGAACAATTGAAAAAACAGCTTTATACATTAGATATTCCCCAGGAAATATTGCCGGTTGTATTATTCGGAATTGATTCATTAAATGAGGATGGGTATCTAGAAATCAGTCTTGAGGATTGGGCTTCTGCATGTAATACTTCTGTTGAAATTGTAGAGCAAGCACTCGATTATATTCAACAGCTAGATCCACCTGGTATCGGAGCGAGATCGTTTCAGGAATGTATTTTATTACAGTTAACAGTGAAGTCCCACGAAGAAAAAGCAATTCATATCCTTTTAAACGAACACTTAGATTGGATTGCGGATGAAAATACGAGCGCAATATCTGAAACGTACGCAATAGCAAAGTCGGATGCCGAAAATATTATCGAACAGATTAAAGCCAGTCATCCCAAGCCTGGACAACTATTGTCATCAAAAAGGGCAACCTATATTATTCCTGAAGCCTCCATTATAAAGGAAAAGGGAGCTTGGAAGATTAAATTCTTTCATTGGAGCACGCCTACCATTTCCTTAAACAAGACATATAAACAGCTCGACGGGTATGATGCACCAACGTTGGCATTCATAGAAGAAAAAAAGAAGCAAATTGAACGGATTAACCAAGCAATCGGCTATCGATCTACCCTTATTCAGCGTATTATCCAGACGATTATAGAAAAACAAATGATGTACTTTGAGCATGGAGCTACATGGCTAAAGCCACTTACATTAAAAGAAGTTGCTGAACGTATCCGTGTAAGTATTTCCACCGTAAGTCGAACAATTCAAGGTAAATATGTACAAACACCACAGGGAATTATCGAGCTAAAGTTCTTTTTTCAACCGGGAATAAAGCAAAAGAATGGGAGTGCGATTTCAGCCTTTGCGTTAAAATACTTTATCCGAGAGGTTGTTCAACTTGAAGATAAACATAAACCATTTTCAGATGAAGCAATAAAAAAGGAGATAGAATCGGCTTATGGAATCCAGGTTGCTCGAAGAACGATTGCGAAATATCGTGAGCTGTTACACATACGTGCATCAACAAAAAGAAGACAGGGAGGAAGAACATGATGAAGCAGGTTATATTATATACAAAAGCGAATTGTCCATTATGCGATGAAGCAAAAACTCTTTTAGAGCTACTTCAAACGGACTATTCATTTTCTATCGAAGAACGGGATATTTATAGCAATGATTCATGGTTAGAAACCTACCAATTAACAATTCCACATATTGTTATTGGGGAAACTGAATTCGATTGTCGCTCTATCCAGCTTGATGTGATGGAAGAAGCATTGTTAAAAACTTAAGAAGCGCTATCGTTTCAAAGGGATCCTGACAAATGAAGTTATCATTTTTCTTTTGTCAGGAAAATACAGTACAAAGAGAAAAGTGATTTTTATTGTATATTTTTAGTAGTGTGGTATAATCTAAGTGTAAAGAAGCTTCATATTTTTTTACACTTAGTGGGACGATAATTATCCGGCTGGGACTAAAAATGTCCAAAAGAAAAGGAGCAATACCTGTGAGACATTTAATTGAGCTACAAAAGAGATTATACCCTGAAGTGTTAGCAGTTATGCAGCAACGATATGCGGTTCTTCACAATATTGCCCGCTTTCAACCAATCGGAAGAAGAGCATTGGCTGATAATTCTAATTTGACAGAACGGACGATTCGAAGTGAAGTTGATTTTTTGCAGGAGCAAGGGCTTATCCATGTAACCGCAAAAGGGATGCTTATTGCAAATGAGGGTAAAATAATTTTGGAACAATTAGCAGAGCTCATGGGTGAAGTAATGGGTTTAAGTGTTTTAGAAAATAAGATTAAGGATAAGCTTAAATTAAGTAATGTCATCATTATTCCTGGTAATAGTGATGAAAATGCTTGGGTAAAGCAGGAAATGGGAAAGGCCTGTGTCGCTTATCTAAAATCTATTGTTAATCCTAATTCAACAATCGCTGTAACAGGTGGTACAACAATGGCAGCGATAGCGGCAGTAATGACGCCTTTTGATAAACAGGGAAATTTATTGTTTGTCCCCGCCCGCGGTGGTATTGGTGAAAAAATGGAAAACCAAGCAAACACCATTGTTTCAGAAATGGCGAAAAAGGCAAACGGAAATTATCGACTATTATATGTACCCGACTTACTTAGTGATGCCTCCTACCAATCGATCATTAGCGAGCCTTCTATTGATGAAATTTTAAAGCAAATAAAACAAGCAGACATTGTGTTACATGGAGTAGGGAACGCATTAAAAATGGCTTATCGTAGGAAAACAGCAAGTGAAGTTATTACATTGTTACAAGAAACCAATGCGGTAAGTGAAGCATTTGGGTATTACTTTGATCAAGCTGGACAAATCGTTCACAAAGTAAACACAGTAGGTATCCATTTGGAGGATTTAGATGCTGCGAAAACGGTTATTACAGTTGCAGGAGGTAAATCAAAAGGACAAGCGATATCCTCTTATTTTCAAAGAGGAAAAAGTGATTTACTTATTACTGATGAAGCAGCAGCAGAAGAGATTTTAAGGGATTTATCCCTTTAAATATATAAATACACAAAACAGGAGGAGTATAAAATGGCAGTAAAAATTGGTATTAATGGATTTGGGCGTATAGGACGTAATGTATTCCGTCAATCATTAAAGAATGATAAGGTAGAAGTAGTAGCAATCAATGATTTAACAGATGCCAAAATGCTAGCACATTTATTGAAGTACGATTCTGTTCACGGAAAATTAGAAGAAGAAGTAACGGTAACTGATACTGCGTTAATAGTAGGTGGAAAAGAAATTAAGGTTCTAGCAGAACGTGAGCCTGCAAAGCTTCCATGGGGTGAATTAGGTGTTGACATCGTAATTGAATCCACTGGTCGTTTCGTAGATCGCGAATCTTGTCAAAAGCATCTTGATGCAGGTGCTAAAAAGGTAATTATTTCTGCACCAGGTAAAAATGAAGATGTAACAGTAGTTATGGGAGTTAACGAAAATGAATATGAAGCTGCAAACCACCATGTTGTATCCAATGCTTCATGTACAACAAACTGTTTAGCACCGTTTGCAAAAGTACTACAAGATAACTTCGGCATCAAGCGCGGGTTAATGACAACTGTTCACGCATATACTAATGATCAGCAAATATTGGATTTACCACATAAAGATTATCGTCGTGCACGTGCGGCTGCTGAAAGCATTATTCCAACAACAACTGGAGCAGCTAAAGCAGTAGGTAAAGTATTACCTGAATTAAATGGGAAATTAAACGGAATGGCAATGCGTGTTCCAACTCCAGACGGTTCGATCGTCGACTTAACTGTGGAATTAGAGAAAAATACAACGGTTGAGGAGTTAAATAAAGCATTTAAAACAGCAGCAGAAGGAGAACTAAAAGGAATTCTTGAATATACGGAAGAGCCATTAGTCTCAAGAGATATCATTGGAAATACACATTCATCTATTCTTGATGCTTTATCAACAATGGTACTGGAAGACAACTTAGTAAAGGTTGTTTCTTGGTATGATAATGAGATGGGTTATTCTGCTCGTTGTATTGATTTAGCGGTTTATATGGAGGAAAAAGGTTTATAATATAGTAGACATGCTATCTTCGAAAAGGAGGGGGTATTCCTCCTCCTTTTTTAAACGTTTATGCGTTAAAATAGTTTAGACTCATGATTTTTCCGCAAATTCACATGATATTAAAAGCAATTAAGAAAGAAACCGACTATAATGATGTTGGTACATACTTTAATTGGGAGGGTTTCTCGTGAATAAAAAAACACTTCAAGATGTAAATGTAAGTGGAAAAAAAGTTTTTTGTAGAGTTGATTTTAATGTCCCAATGAAGGATGGTAAAGTAACGGATGATACGCGAATAAAAGCTGCTTTACCAACGATTAAATATTTATCAGATAATGGAGCCATAGTTATTTTAGCGAGTCACTTAGGAAGACCAAAAGGACAAGTAGTAGAAGAACTCCGACTTGATCCTGTTGCGGAACGACTAAGTGATCTTATTGGGAAAAGCGTGCTAAAAACAGATGCCGTCTATGGGGAAGAAGTAAACAACGCAATTGCCCAAATGTCGAATGGTGACATATTGCTTATCGAAAATGTTCGCTTTGAGCCAGGCGAAACGAAAAACGATCCTGCTTTAGCGGATGCTTTTGCCCAAATGGCAGACCTGTATGTAAATGATGCTTTTGGCGCGGCACATCGTGCACATGCATCGACAACTGGTGTCGCTGAGAAGCTCCCTGCTGCTGCTGGCTTTTTGATGCAAAAAGAGATTGAAGTTCTCGGCAAGGCGTTAGAAAATCCAGAACGACCATTCACGGCCATTATTGGCGGTGCTAAAGTAAAGGACAAAATTGGTGTCATTGATAACCTGTTAGATAAAGTGGACAATTTAATTATTGGTGGCGGATTAGCATATACGTTTGTAAAAGCGCAAGGATATGAAATCGGTAATTCACTACTTGAAGAAGATAAGATTTCACTTGCAAAAGAATTTATCGAGAAGGCAAAAGAAAAGGGCGTTCGTTTTGTACTTCCAGAGGATGCTATAGTAGCAGATGCCTTTTCTGAGGAAGCTTCGATTAAAACAGTTGATATTGATCAAATCCCAGCAGATTGGGAGGCACTTGATATCGGTCCTAAAACTCGTGAAACGTATCGTGACATTGTAAAAGCTTCGAAGCTCATTATTTGGAATGGTCCAATGGGTGTGTTTGAAATGGAACCTTTTGCAGGTGGAACGAAAGCTGTAGCAGAAGCGTTATCGGAAACGGAAGGCTATACAATCATCGGTGGCGGAGATTCTGCAGCAGCGGTTGAAAAGTTTGGTTTTGCGGCTGCAATGGATCATGTGTCAACTGGTGGCGGTGCTTCCCTAGAGTTCATGGAAGGTAAGCTACTTCCGGGCTTGCAAGCACTGGATGACAAATAAAAACGAGCAAGAAATGGACAGAAATAAAACAGAGAGGTGATCATATGCGAAAAAAGGTTATTGCTGGTAACTGGAAAATGAATAAGGAAACGACGGATGTCGTGCAATTTGTGGAGGAAGCCGTTGCAAGCCTTCCAAATTCAGAAGCAGTGGAAGCAATTGTTTGTGCACCTTTTCCATACTTGACGTTGCTTGTCGAAAAAACAAAGGGAACAACATTAAAAGTGAGTGCGCAAAATATGCACTTTGCGGATGATGGAGCCTACACAGGAGAAGTTAGTCCTGTTATGTTAAAGGATATTGGCGTTACTCATGTAATTATTGGACATTCAGAGCGCCGTGAATATTTTGCAGAAACTGATGAGACCGTAAACAAAAAAATTCATGCCGCATTCAAGCATGGCTTGACACCAATTGTTTGTGTTGGTGAAACGCTAGCACAGCGTGAGGCAAATGAAACAAAAGCACATGTAGAAAAGCAAGTTGAACTTGCACTAGGTGGTCTTGATGAGAAGCAAGTTGCGGAAACAATTATTGCATATGAACCAATCTGGGCAATTGGAACAGGAAAGACTGCTTCCAGTGCGGATGCGAATGAGGTTTGTTCTCATATCCGTAAAGTCGTAGAAAAAGTAACCAATGCAGAAACAGCAGAGAAAGTCGTCATTCAATATGGTGGTAGTGTCAAGCCAGCAAATGTTGATGAATTGCTGTCCCAATCAGATATTGATGGTGCACTTGTTGGCGGAGCAAGCTTAGAAGCGGCTTCATTTGTCAAATTAGTGGAGGCTGGTGCAAAATGACGGAGTCAAAACTTGCTGCATTAATTATACTGGACGGATTCGCTATACGAGATGAAGTATCAGGAAATGCAGTAAAGCAAGCAAAAAAGCCAAACTTTGACCGCTATTGGAATACGTATCCACATAGTCAATTACAAGCAAGTGGGAATGCAGTTGGTCTTCCTGAAGGACAAATTGGTAATTCAGAAGTTGGTCATTTAAACATTGGTGCAGGTAGAGTGGTATATCAAAGTCTATCCAGAGTAAACCTATCGATTGAAAACGGAGAGTTCTTTGAAAAAGAAGCATTTCTGCAGGCGATGAGACATGCAAAGGAAAAACGGAAAGCCCTGCATCTATTTGGATTACTTTCCGATGGTGGCGTGCACAGCCATATAAACCATTTATTTGCCTTATTAAAGCTGGCGAAAAATGAAAATTTGGAAAAGGTATATATCCATGCATTTTTAGACGGACGCGATGTTGGTCCACAAACAGCTAAAAATTATATAGAGCAAACGGAAGCCAAAATTAAAGAATATGGTGTCGGAGAGATTGCGACAATTTCTGGACGTTATTATTCGATGGATCGTGATAAACGCTGGGATCGCGTAGAAAAGGCATATGATGCAATGGTTTATGGAGAGGGACCTCAATATAAAAATCCATTGGATGTTGTTGCGGATTCCTATAAAAACGGCGTATATGATGAATTCGTCCTTCCTTCTGTTATTCTAGATAAAGAAGGTAATCCAGTAGGAAAAGTTCAAGATGAAGACTCGATTATTTTTTATAACTTTAGACCTGACCGAGCGATTCAAATTTCGAGAACATTTACCGATGCAGATTTTCGCGATTTTGATCGTGGCGAGCATCCACCTAAAAATCTTGATTTTGTCATGCTGACGAATTTTAGCGAAACCGTTGATGGCTATGTTGCTTATGAACCAGTTAATCTGGACAATACAATTGGAGAAGTTCTGTCACAACATCATTTAAAGCAATTACGTATTGCAGAGACAGAAAAGTATCCACATGTTACGTTCTTTATGAGTGGTGGTCGAGAAGCCGAATTTCCTGGTGAAAAGCGCATATTAATCAACTCACCGAAAGTAGCAACGTATGATTTAAAGCCAGAGATGAGTGCATATGAAGTAACGGATGCATTATTGAAGGAATTAGATGCAAAAGCACACAATGCGATTATATTAAATTTTGCCAATCCAGATATGGTTGGACATTCAGGTATGCTAGAACCGACAATTAAAGCGATAGAAGCGGTTGATGAATGTCTTGGTAAAATTGTAGATAAGATTTTGGAGCTAGGTGGCCATGCGATTATTACTGCAGATCATGGGAATTCCGATGAAGTATTAACATTAGACGGAAAACCGATGACAGCACATACAACGAACCCAGTTCCTGTGATTGTAACAAAAGAGGCTATTGAACTGCGCGATGGCGGAAAGCTAGCAGACTTAGCACCGACCTTATTGGATTTACTGCATGTTGATAAACCAGAAGAAATGACTGGCACAAGCTTAATCAAACAAAAAGGAGAGAATTAATATGCCTTATATTACAGATGTTTACGCACGTGAAGTTTTAGATTCAAGAGGAAACCCAACAGTTGAAGTAGAAGTTTTTACAGAATCTGGCGCTTTTGGCGCAGCATTAGTTCCAAGTGGTGCATCCACTGGGGAATATGAAGCAGTAGAGCTTCGTGACGGAGATAAAGCACGCTACAATGGAAAAGGTGTGCTTAAAGCAGTACAAAATGTAAACGAGGTTATTGCACCTGAGCTATTAGGCATTGATGTTACACGCCAAAACATCATTGATCAAATTATGCTTGAGCTAGATGGCACAGAAAATAAAGGAAAGCTTGGTGCAAATGCGATATTAGGTGTTTCCATGGCGGTCGCACATGCAGCAGCAAGCTATCTCGAGATCCCACTTTACAATTATCTTGGTGGATTCAATGCAAAAACATTGCCAACACCAATGATGAATATCGTAAATGGTGGAGAGCATGCGGATAATAATGTGGATATTCAGGAATTCATGATTATGCCAGTTGCTGCACCTACATTCCAAGAAGCATTACGTACAGGAACAGAAATTTTCCATTCCTTAAAAAATGTACTGAAAAATAAAGGCTACAATACTGCTGTTGGAGATGAAGGTGGATTTGCGCCAAACCTTGGCTCAAATGAAGAAGCGCTTCAAACGATTGTTGAAGCAATCGAAGCAGCAGGCTATAAGCCAGGAGAAGAAGTAAAACTAGCTATGGACGTTGCTTCCTCTGAAATGTACGAAGATGGTAAATACCATCTAAAAGGAGAGGGCGTTGTTCGTACTTCTGAGGAAATGGTTACTTGGTATGAAGAAATGGTGAACAAGTATCCGATAATTTCCATTGAAGATGGATTAGATGAGAATGACTGGGAAGGACATAAGCTACTAACTGAACGTCTTGGCGATCGTGTACAGCTCGTAGGGGATGATTTATTCGTTACGAATACGAAGCGTCTTGCCCAAGGAATCGAGCAAGGAGTTAGTAACTCTATTTTAGTAAAAGTAAACCAAATTGGTACACTGACTGAAACATTTGAAGCAATTGAAATGGCAAAACGTGCAGGTTATACGGCTGTTATTTCTCACCGTTCTGGTGAAACAGAAGATGCAACCATTGCTGATATTGCTGTTGCTACAAACGCAGGTCAAATTAAAACAGGAGCACCGTCACGTACAGACCGTGTAGCGAAATACAACCAATTACTTCGTATTGAAGACGAATTAGCTGGTATGGGCGAATATGCTGGTCTAAGTGCTTTTTATAACTTGAAAAAATAGTAAGTGTGTATGCAACAACACCTCCAAATCGTAGAAGATTTGGAGGTGTTTTTTATAGGCAGTTATTGAATTGATCTTCGCTTTTTCTGATGAATAATGATCGCAATTATGAGTGTTAAAAGATCGGCTAATGGAATTGCAAAGAAAATTGTAAATGCTGGTTCTACCCCTAAACTAGACTGTTTCTCGAATACAAGTGGTAAGAGGATGACAAGCGGTATTACTGTAATAACTTGCCGCATGACGCCAAGCAGGACGGCATACATTTCCCCACCTGTAACTTGTAATACCGTCATAATGGTATACGTAATTCCAAGCAGTGGAAAGGTAATGAAAATAACCTTTGTAATCGCTAATGTAGCCGTAATAATTGCAGGATCGAGAGTGAATAAACGGAGAATCGATTCTCCAAAAGCAAAGACGACAAGCATACTTCCAATTCCATATATAAAACAGAACTTAATGGTTTTCTTTACCGTAATATGTTGTTTCTCCCTCTCCTTTTTTCCATTAAAGAAGGCAATAATTGTTTGAATTGCTTGCGTTATTCCAATGATCGGCATCAGCATGAGCATATATAGTTTGTTTGCAATATTCCAATTGGCAACATAGTTGTTTCCGCCGATGTTAATAAGCTGGTGGTTTACAATAAATGCAGTGATCCCTGCCAATAATTGAATGATGGTTTGGGCGAGTCCTAATTTAAACAATTGATAAGCGATGGAAAGATTTGATTTTAATGATAGTGGTTGCAGCGGAAACCAGCGCTTCATTTTTATGAGATACATTACGGACAATACCGCACAAACAATTTCGCTAATTAGTGTTCCAAGTGCAATGCCTGTAATGCCTAATTGTAAGCCAAACGTTAACAGCGCGTTGAGCACAATGTTGCTAACGACTGAAAGCGAAATAATAATTGCTTCCACATTTGGTTTTCCAAACGCTCGAATCGAACTTGTTAATGTATAACCGATAGAACTAAAAATATTGGAAATAAGAATAATCATTAAGTAATCATATGCTAGTGAATAGACAGCTCCTTTTGCACCTAAGAATAGGAGAATTGGATCGATGAATAACCAGATAAGGAAGGACGTACTAGCACTTAATACGACCGTCATGAGAAATCCGGTTTGAAAATAGTTGTTTAATGTTGTTGTTTTGTTTTCGCCTAAGAAGGTCGAAATCATAATCGATGTAGAAAAAGCGTACAGTGTTTGCAATGCTATAAATCCGGCTAGTAATGGAGCGATAAGTCCCATTGCGGTTAATGCGTCCGCACTTTGTTCTCCTAAATGTCCAGCAAAGGATGTATCAACAATCGATGTCATTGTTTCAATAATTAAAGACGCGATCGCTGGTAATGAAAATGTGAAAATAAGACGATTGATCGAATAGCGATCATAAATAAGTTCATTCATGTCTATCCCTCCAAAAGAAAGCATAGCATTCAAAACAAGACACAGTATGTCTTATTTGAATGCTATTGTTTTATTTTCTTTATAAGGGATGAAATTTCTTTCAAAAGGAAGATTTGTGACAACAGCATTTTCTATTTCATCCGTCTTAATCAGTTCATATGTTGTTGAAAATGCATAAAGATAAAGTCCATCAGGGCGAAGTACATAGCTGATTGGTGCAATGGTCTTTTGCTTTCCAAGATGGTCGATTTGTAAATAGTATTCTTCGTCTAAGCAGGCATTAATTTTTGCATACCGTTCTTCCTTCATGTTTATTTTGTCGAATGGCATGTCCACGACAAAATATTCATTTGCATCATTTTCGAGCAAATAGATTAAATCAGGAGAAAGCAGTACGAGCTTTTTTAATACGCTTTCTTTATGCTTTTTGGCAGATATACTATCATACAGCGATAAGGCGAAGATGATGCTTTGAAGATCAGCATCACTTAATAAACTTCTCGATAATTTATACTGCTCATCAATGTAGATGCCACCTTGGTTTCCTTGTTTACACGTTACAGGGATACCCATGATTGAAAGCTGATCGATATCGCGTTGAATGGTTTTGACGCTTACTTCAAATTGATTGGCAAGCTCTCGATGAGTTGATTTTTTAACTTTTAGTAAGTAAAGTAAAATTTCTAATTGGCGATTTCTAATCATAGATATCCCTCTTTCTTTTCATGAACAGGTAATAGGCAAATGTAGTTGGATTTTAACTCTAAATATAAACATAGTATACTAAAAAATAAAGTATATAAATGCGATGACTTAAAATGAAACATAGGGTGGAGATGTCAGTGGATATTTTGGATGTGATTCGTAATAGAAGATCGATTAATTCCTTTAAAGGAGAGGAAGTAGAACAGGAGGTGCTTGAAGCGATTTTTGAGCATGCATCTTGGGCACCGACCCACTATATGAAAGAGGCATGGAATATTAAGGTGTATCAGGGAGCTGGAAAAGAGAGGCTAGTAGACGAGATCCTAGAAAGCTACCAACGGATTGGTATGATTCCGCAAAATAAAGAAATGAAAACAATGAAAATGATGCAGTCAATGCGCCAATTTTTAACACACATCCCACACCATGCATTAATCTATTTTCATAAAGAGGAAGATCCGATTCGTTATGAGGAGGAGTATGCTTCCATTTGCGCCTTTATTCAAAATGCGCAGCTTGCTGCATGGGCTTATGGAGTCGGAATGCTATGGACGATTACACCGTATATGCATGACCCTGAATTTCCGGCTAGTCTTGGGTTGCAGGATGAAACGATTAAAATAGCGGCAGTGCTGCAAATTGGCTATCCGGAAAAGACGCCAATAAGTAAAGGCCGAACTCCCATTCAGCATAAGCTGGACTTTATTGTGAAATAAAAGCGCCTGCTAGCGGAAATATCCGTTGCAGACGCTTTTTTAATGCTTCTATTCGGTCTTTTCTTTAATAAATTCAATTACTTCCTCTGCTGTTCCCATGGAGAGTAGCTTGTCCTTATAGGAAGCAAGCTTTTCTTTTGAAAGTGTACGGAACTGTGTACGTGCTGGAAGAATGGATGTTGCGCTCATACTGAATTCATCTAAACCTAAAGCAAGTAGTAATGGAATAGCAAGTGGGTCCCCAGCCATTTCGCCACACATTCCAGCCCATTTACCTTCACTGTGGGCTGCTTCAATGACGTTGTTTACTAAGTTTAAAATAGCAGGGTGATATGGCTGATACAAGTAAGAAACGCGCTCATTCATTCGATCTGCTGCCATTGTGTACTGGATCAGATCGTTTGTTCCGATACTGAAAAAGTCAACCTCTTTGGCGAATTGCTTTGCAAGTACTGCAGTAGCTGGAATTTCAACCATAATCCCAACTTCAATTGAATCGGAAACGGCAATTCCTTCTTTTAGAAGATTTTCTTTTTCATCCAATAAAATCGCTTTTGCTTGGCGAAATTCCTCAAGGGTTGCGATCATCGGGAACATAATCTTTAGATTTCCATAAACACTTGCTCGTAACAACGCTCGTAGCTGTGGACGAAATACGTCTTCATTCTCTAAACAAAAACGGATTGCCCGAAATCCTAAAAATGGATTTAACTCTTTTGGTAAGCTTAAATAGCTTAATTCTTTATCGCCACCGACATCAAGTGTGCGGACGACAACAGGCTTGTCCCCCATTTGCTCAAGAACAGATTTATAAGCTTTAAACTGTTCTTCTTCGCTTGGAAGCTCGCTTTTTCCCATATATAAAAACTCTGTGCGGTAAAGCCCGACACCTTCACCACCATTATTAATTACACCGGCAACATCTTCAGGTGTCCCGATATTACCAACAAGCTCTACTTGTTCCCCATCTTTTGTAAATGTCGGTTCATCCTTTAGTTTTTCCCATTCTTTTTTCTGATTTGCAAATGCTTCTTGTTTTTTGCGATAGGTTTGTAGCTCGTTCTCACTTGGGTTAATAAGGACGAAGCCTTCAATTCCATCGACAATAATGGTATCTCCATGTGTGATTTTTGATGTAATATCTTTTGTTCCTACTACTGCTGGTATTTCTAAGGATCTAGCCATAATAGCGGAATGAGAGGTTCTGCCTCCGATATCTGTTGCAAAGCCTTTTACAAACTGTCGATTTAACTGTGCTGTATCAGAAGGAGTTAAATCATGGGCAATCACGATAACCTCCTCATCGATTAAGGCTGGATCAGGAAACTTAACGCCAAGTAAATGTGCCATCACTCTTTTGGTTACGTCAGATATGTCGGCTGCACGTTCACGCATATATTCATTATCCATGTTTTTAAACATGTCAATAAACATGTTGGCGATTTCTTCTAGTGCTGCTTCTGCCGTTTTATTTTCATTGTTAATTTTATCTTTCATTGGATTGACTAGCTCTGGATCACTAAGCACAAGCAGGTGTGCAGAAAATATTTCTGCGTGCTCGTCACCTAGTACTTCTTTTGTATGAGCTTTAATCTTTTCAAGCTCTTCCTTTGAAACTGCTAGTGCATTATCCAATCGTTTTAATTCTAATTCTGGGTCCTCGCTTTTTACTTTCTCATACGATAAATCTGGTGTAATGAGCTGATACGCTTTTGCAATTGCAATGCCTGATGAAGCTGCAATTCCTTCCATAGAGTTCATTTGTTGTCCACCTTTCTGTCTTCAGTTGAATAAGAAATTAGTATTACGAAAGCTTGCTACCGATACCAGGTGTCCCTGTTCGTATACTTTCTATTTTAAGCTTTTTCTGATCATAGTTCAAAGATTGTTGGTCACTTGGACTACAATGTTATCATTTTCGACACACCTATTCCAAAATATGTGAAATCCAGCCGCTTATTGCTTGATAAACTTCCTTTTTATTTAACTCATTTAGTAACTCATGTCTACCATTTTCGTATAACATCGTTGTAACTTTTTCTAGTCCTGCTTCTTCGTAAAGCTGTGCGGTTTTCCACACGCCTTTTCCATAGCTTCCGACTGGATCAGCATCTCCACTTATGAGAAGCATAGGTAAGTCCTTTCTGATTGACCCATTGGCTTGTTTTTGATGAATATCCTGTAAGCCTGACATTAGGTCGTAAAAAAAACGTGCTGTAGGAACAAAACCGGTTAATGGATCCTCGATATATGCTTTTACAGCTTCTTTATCCTGTGTTAACCAATCAAATTTCGTAATTTTACCTTTGATGCGGTTGTTGTTCGAGCCAAAAGCGAGTTGGTTCATAAGTTTTGATTTTTTTGTTGGGGGAAGAATGCTTGCCATTTGTTTTCCTACCATTGTAAGTGATGTTGGATAATAGCCTGTTCCAGCTAAAATAACGCCTTTAATGGCATGGCTATGCGTTTGAATATACTTACGTGCTAGAAAAGAGCCCATGCTATGACCTAATAAAAAGAGCGGTATATTCGGATAGGTTGATTTAATATCCGTTGTAATGGTAAATAAGTCTGAAGCAGTCTTGGTAAAACCATCCTCAGCCGCAAAATAACCAAGAATTCCTTGTTTTTGACCAGTTTTTCCATGTCCGCGATGGTCATTTCCAAAAACAAAAATACGTTCGTTTAGTAAAAAATTAGCAAATTCATCATAGCGTTCAATGTGTTCTACCATTCCGTGTGAGAGCTGAACAATTGCCTTTGGTTGTTCCTGTGGATTTGTCCAGCTTACAACATGGACGTCTACGCCATCTTTCATGGAGAGCCAATATGATTTTTTCATGGTTAACCGATCCCCTTTTTAATGAGTTTCTCGCTCTATGGTTTCATTCAACATAAGCTGATGAAATCAAGTTAAGATTCAACTCCAGTATAAATCCAACAACGAGAAACATCCATTTATAAATAAGACTTGCTATACAAATAAAGATTATGCTAAAGTAAAGATTAGATATATACGTGACAAGCTTCGAGGTGTTATTCGGAATTCGAGCTTAAAGTATGTGGTTATTTTAGTGGGGGTGTTTGAATAATGGCTACTGTAATTAATGCGTTATTAGTCATTGATGTAATCATTTTAATTGTTCTAGTATTGTTACAAAGTGGTAAAAGTGAAGGTCTTTCAGGAGCAATCTCGGGTGGTGCAGAGCAGCTATTCGGTAAGCAAAAGGCCCGTGGAATAGACTTAGTGTTACACCGTGGAACGGTTATTACAGGAACGTTATTCTTTATATTGGCATTTGTTGGTGCATATGTAATATAATAGAGACAACCCTTATCATAGTTAATGATGAGGGTTTTTCTTTTGAATAAAAATCGATTAATAGAATAAATGATCTAGATTAAAAGTGAAGGTGAACAATCATGAAAATAAAACAACCCCAACCTTTTACATTCAAAGCAGGTCCGCGCGCAGTATTACTTCTCCATGGATTTACAGGCCATTCAGCAGATGTAAGAATGCTAGGACGATTTTTAGAAAAAAAAGGCTACACAACTCATGCGCCAATTTATCGCGGGCATGGACTTCCACCAGAAGAATTAATTAAAGCTAATCCTGATGAATGGTGGGAGGATGTGTTAACGGCGTATCGTTTTTTGCAAGATGAAGGGCATAATGAAATAGCAGTAGCCGGCTTATCATTAGGTGGTGTATTAGGATTAAAGCTTGCTTATTCCGAGCAGGTGAAAGCAGTTATTCCAATGTGTGCACCGATGTTTTTTGATAATGAAGCACAATTAACAGCAGGGTTTAAACTTTTTGCTAAAGAATACAAGCAGCTAGAGGGTAAAGAGGAAGAAACGATTAAAACCGAGGTAGAAGCATTACTTTCAGATTCAGCGAATATGTTTAAAGCGCTTGGAGCATTTATTCAAACGGTACAAAAGCAAGTAGATACAATCTATACGCCGACATTCGTCGTTCAAGCTCAAAAAGACGAAATGATTAATCCGGAAAGTGCAAACTATATTTATGACCATGTCGAAACAGATACAAAGCAAATAACCTGGTATGAAGAATCAGGACATGTGATTACATTAGATAAAGAAAAAGACAAGCTTCATGAGGATATTTTTCAGTTTTTAGAATCGCTAAATTGGGAAGAATAAAAAAGAATAGATGGATACCGATGATATAAATAGAAAGAAGGTGTAATGGATGACAGAACAAATGAAAGAAACGATACGCAATTATTTTAAAGAAAATGGAACAAAACCACTTGCCGTTAATGAACTAGAAGAAGAGCTTCAGTTAGAGGATGCAGTTCAATTTAAAGCATTAGTAAAGGCTTTAAATGAATTGGAATTAGCAGGTGAACTCGTGCGAACGAGAAAAAACCGGTTTGGCTTGCCGCAAAAAATGAACCTTATCCGAGGACGTATTCAGATGCATGCGAAAGGGTTTGCTTTTTTAATACCGGATGAAGAAGGGCAATCTGATATTTATATTCATCATTCGGACTTAGCATCTGCAATGAATAATGATAAGGTCCTTGTTCGGATTGAAAAGAAGGATGAAAAAGATAGCAGACCAGAAGGAACAGTTATCCGCATTTTAGAGCGTGCAGTAACCGAGGTTGTCGGTACATATGAGGATAATCGCTCTTTTGGCTTTGTTATTGCAGATGATAAACGTATCCCAAATGATATTTTCATCCCAAAAGGAAATGTAAATGGCGCTGTCGGTGGACATAAGGTCATTGCTAGAATTACGAAATATCCTGAGGGGCGGATGAGTGCAGAAGGAGAAATCGTACAAATTCTTGGTCATAAAAATGATCCAGGAATAGATATTCTTTCAATTATTTATAAGCATGGCATTCAAATTGATTTTCCGAATGAAGTGTTACAGCAGGCCTCAGAAACACCAGAAACAATCTCAGAAGCTGATATGGAAGATCGACGTGATTTACGTGACCAAACGATCGTCACGATTGATGGTGCAGATGCGAAGGATTTAGATGATGCGGTAACAGTTCAACAGCTTGAAAATGGCAACTATAAGCTTGGGGTTCACATTGCTGATGTAAGCTATTATGTAAAAGCGGGAAGTCCGCTTGATAAAGAGGCATTTGAGCGTGGGACAAGCGTCTATCTTGTTGATCGGGTCATACCGATGATTCCTCATCGACTATCGAATGGAATTTGTTCGTTAAACCCACAAGTAGATCGATTGACCTTAAGCTGTGAAATGGAAATTGATCCGAGTGGAAAAGTAGTGCATCATGAAATTTTTCAAAGCGTTATAAAAACAACAGAGAGAATGACCTACCAAGATGTAAATAAAATTTTAGTTGATCAAGATCAAGCACTTCGAGACAAATACGATAGGCTTGTACCAATGTTTGAGCGGATGGAGAAATTAGCTGCTATCTTAAGAGGAAAGCGAATGGGTCGAGGAGCAATTGATTTTGATTTCAAAGAAGCAAAGGTCCTCGTTGATGATGAAGGAAAAGCGATTGATGTGGTGTTACGAGAGCGCTCAGTTGCCGAAAAACTAATAGAAGAATTCATGCTGGCCGCCAATGAAACGGTAGCAGAGCATTTTCATTGGATGGATGTTCCTTTTATACATCGTATCCATGAAGACCCTGATCAAGGCAAGCTGGGGCATTTCTTTGAATTTTTAGCGGGACTTGGTTATATCGTGAAAGGGACTGCTAATGACATTCATCCACAAGCATTACAGAAAGTATTGGAGGAAGCAAAGGGAACACGAGAGGAAATGATTTTGTCAAAGCTCATGCTACGGTCGATGAAGCAGGCAAAATATGATCCGCAAAGTGTCGGGCATTTTGGACTTGCTACTGAATTTTATACCCATTTTACTTCACCGATTCGTCGTTATCCGGATTTGATTGTCCATCGGTTAATTCGAACGTATTTAATTGAAAATAACCTTCAGGGCAAGACAATCAAAGCTTGGAAGGATACGCTACCAGAAATTGCTCGCCATACCTCTGAAAGAGAAAGACGAGCTGTTGATGCAGAGCGAGATACAGATGATTTGAAAAAAGCGGAATATATGGAAGATAAAATTGGTGAAATCTTCTCAGGGGTTATTAGCTCCGTAACAAGCTTTGGATTATTTGTAGAACTTGAAAATACAGTTGAGGGATTAGTTCATGTAAGTTATTTAACCGATGACTATTACCACTTTGATGAGCGTAGCTATGCTTTAATTGGTGAGCGAACAGGAAAGGTGTATCGGATTGGCGAGCCAGTCGATGTAAGAGTAATTAGTGTGAATAAAGAAGAGCATATCGTTGATTTTGAACTTGTAACTGCCTCAGCAAAGAATGGGAACGGAAAAAAACTGAAAGCAAAAAAAGAAAAAAAGAAATCAAAATAAAAAGGAAACCGAGTTTATTGCGATAGCAATGAACTTCGGTTTTTTTTATGGTGCAAGAAACGTAAAAAACAAAAGTTGCATTAGGGAAAATTAATTGTTGACAGGTAATTATTTGACCGTTATACTACTTATTAAGTAAAGGGAAAGATATACGCCTAATTTAAATGTAGTTGGTACATTTTTATAGGTGAATGATTATATTTTTATAAAAGCTATTTTTTTAATTTAAAAGTTGCATTAAGGAAACTATTATAGGTTAAGTAAATAATATATGTAATATTAGGCAGGAAGGTGACAATAGAATGGAAAAAGCGTTATCTGTCAAGGACCTACACGTTTCGTATTATGGAAAAGAAGTTGTTCGAAACATTTCGTTTTCCTTTGATACTGGAAAATTAATTGGTGTTATCGGTCCAAATGGAGCTGGTAAATCCACATTAATGAAGGCCATGCTCGGATTAATACCAAAGGATAAAGGAACGGTAATCATTAATGGAAGACCGTTAAAAGAAGTACGGAAACAAATTGCCTATGTTCCACAACGGAATAATTTAGATTGGGATTTCCCGATTAATGTATTAGATACGGTGCTGTTAGGTACGTATCCAAAGCTTGGATTTTTTCACAGACCGAAAAAGGAACATAAGCAATGGGCAATGGAATGCCTTCAGCGAGTAGGTATGGAAGCATATAGTAAAAAGCAAATTGGTGAATTATCAGGTGGGCAGCAGCAACGGGTCTTTCTTGCTAGAGCCCTCGCGCAAAAAGCGGATATGTTTTTTCTCGATGAACCATTTGTTGGAATTGATATTGGCAGTGAAGAAACGATTGTCCGGATTTTAAAGGAAATTAGAGATCAAGGAAAAACAATACTCGTTGTTCACCACGATTTAAGCAAAGCAAGAGAATACTTTCAGGAATTAATTTTGCTTAATCAGGAATTGATTGAATTTGGGAAGGTCGAGGATGTGCTTCAACCAGAGCAAATTGCTAAAGCATACCAGGGGCAGCTTTCCTTTCTAAAAGAATTGGCGGTGAAACCATGATGTTTTTAGAAGCGTTAATGCAGTATGAATATTTACAAAAAGCGTTATTGACGTCGATTATGGTCGGTATTATAAGCGGTGTCATCGGAAGCTTTATTGTTCTACGAGGGCTAGCGTTAATGGGAGATGCGATTTCTCATGCGGTTTTACCTGGTGTTGCTGTATCATATTTTCTCGGAATTAACTTTTTCTTCGGAGCAGTAGTAACTGGTGTGCTCACTGCGGTTGGTATTGGTTATATTAGTCAAAACAGTCGGATAAAGAATGATTCTTCAATTGGTATTATGTTTACGGCAGCATTTGCCTTAGGGATTATATTAATTACGCTCTTAAAGAGTAGTACAGATCTTTACCATATTTTATTTGGGAATGTGCTTGCTGTTCGACCATCAGATATGTGGATGACGATGATCATTGGAGTAATTGTGTTGATTAGTGTATTTGCTTTTTATAAGGAGCTATTAATCACTTCTTTTGATCCAACGATGGCACAGGCTTACGGGTTACCAAATAAATTGATCCATTATTTCTTGATGACGTTGTTGACGATGGTAACGGTAGCTTCATTACAAACAGTAGGGATAATTCTTGTTGTAGCAATGCTGATTACGCCAGCTGCGACCGCATATTTATTAACGAACCGTTTATCAAGCATGATATTTTTAGCTGCGTGCTTTGGTAGCTTGTCGAGTGTGTTAGGACTTTATATTAGCTTTCGCGCGAATCTTGCTTCAGGTGCAACGATTGTTCTAGTAGCAACAACGTTATTTTTGCTAACGTTAATCTTTTCACCAAAGCAAGGTGTGCTATGGAGAGCGATTCGTACCCGTCAAAAGCGTACGACTTATTCTTAAAACAAATGATTGTGGAGGACTATAAATATGAAAAAATGGTTACTTGGTTTTATAGCTATTGGTTTGTTCGTTGCTGCGGGCTGTTCCAACGATAGCAAAGAAGGCACGAGTACGGAGGATGGGAAGCTGCAAGTTGTTACAACGTATTCTATCGTCTACGATATCGTTTCAAACATTGCTGGAGAACACGCGAATGTAAAAAGTCTTGTACCGATTGGGCAAGACCCTCATTCCTATGAGCCATTACCAGCAGACGTTCAAGCTACTACGGATGCTGACCTTGTATTTTATAATGGATTGAATTTAGAAACCGGAAATTCGTGGTTTCAGAAAATGATCGAAACGGCTGGTAAGGATGGAAAAGATGCGCCGGTATTCCGAATTAGTGAAGGCGTGACACCTCAATACCTAACCTCTGGTGGTCATGAGGGAGAAGAAGACCCACATGCATGGCTAGATGTACAAAACGGAATAACGTATGCAGAGAATGCGAGGGATGCGCTCATTCAAGTAGATCCTGATCATAAAGCAGACTATGAAAAAAATGCTGCCGAATATATAAAGAAACTAGAGGAGCTCGACGCGAAAATTAAAAAGGAAGTTGCCGCATTACCTGAAGAAAAACGAATTCTTGTAACAAGTGAAGGCGCCTTTAAGTATTTTTCAGCGGCATACGGCTTTCATGCCGCCTATATTTGGGAAATAAATGCACATAACGAAGGTACACCAGAGCAAATAAAGACGATTGTCGACTTAATCCATGAAAAGAAAGTACCTGCGCTGTTTGTGGAAACAAGTGTAGATCCACGTAGCATGGAGACGGTATCCAATGAAACAGGTGTTGAGATTGCTGGAAAGATTTTTACCGATTCGATTGGAAAGTCTGGTGAGGACGGAGATACGTATATTAAAATGATTGAATGGAATTTAGATATGATAACGGATGGACTTGGGGGAAAATAAGTAATTTACGAGTCGAAGTCTCCTCTAATAAAAGTGAGGGTGACTTCGACTTTGCATTTATCATGGAATATGGGTTGGCTTTCTCCTGATTATTTGCTAAAATTATGGCACGCATGAAGTTGGAGGAATACGTTTATGCCTAAAGGACTTGGAAAAGTAATTGCACAAAATAAAAAAGCATCACATGACTATTTTATTGAAGATACATATGAGGCTGGCATTGTGTTGCAAGGAACCGAGATTAAATCCATTCGAGCAGGAAGGATCAATTTAAAAGATGCCCACGCTCGAATAAATCATCGTGGTGAAGTACAGCTCATTAACATGCACATTGCGCCTTATGAACAAGGAAACCGATTTAATCATGATCCAACACGGACTCGTAAGCTTTTATTACATCGCAAGGAAATTGATCGGTTAATTGGTTTAACACAGCAGCAAGGATATGCACTCGTGCCACTAAAGGTTTATATAAAAAATGGATTTGCTAAAGTTTTAATTGGCCTTGGAAAAGGAAAGAAGAAATACGATAAACGTGAGGATTTAAAACAAAAACAAATGAAACGAGATATCGACAGAGCGATTAAGGATCGCATGCAATAATATTCGTAAAAATGATTTCGTTTAGGTTCGATAGACACACATCAGGGAATACACCATCAGCAGACTTTATCATGCTGATGGTTTTTGTTTACATGTAATAAGCGTAAAGGGAGGAAGACGGTATGGATGAGAAGCACGAGTGGTTTGATTGTCGCGAGGAGTTATTAGCTTTAACGAAACAGCTTGTTCGCATTAACAGTATTGTGAATACAGAAGGGGAAAAAGTAATTGCACATTCGATATTCACGTACTTATCTGCTTTACCTTATTATACCGAGAATCCAACACACCTTACGATTGAACAAACAATTGGCGATGAATTAGAACGATACAATGTTCTAGCTTTTGTAAAAGGAACAAAAGGAACAAGTAATCGAACCGTTGTTTTAATGGGGCACATGGATACAGTTGGTGTCGATGATTTTAATCAGCAACAGGACTTCGCTTTTGATCCAGATGCTTGGATGGAGTTTTTACGCAAAGAAGAGCTATCCGGGTCAGTGAAAGACCAGTTAGAATCAGGTGATTGGCTTTTTGGAAGAGGCGTGCTAGACATGAAGAGTGGCATTGCCAGTAACTTATACTTACTATCCCACTACGCAACCCACCCAGAGCAATTAGATGGCAATATCGTATTTTTAGCAGAATGTGATGAAGAGGATAGCTCGAATGGTATTCTGTCTTCTTTAAAAACGTTAAAGCATTGGCGTGAGGACCATGACTTTGACTATGTAGCAGCAATTAACAGTGATTTTGTTGCACCTGCGTTTGAAGGAGACGAAAATCGCTATGTATACAAAGGAACGGTAGGTAAGCTCCTTCCGTCATTTTTTATAACTGGCGATGAAACACATGTAGGCTCCTGCTTTGATGGGCTTGATCCGAATTTTATTGCTTCTGAGCTAACGCGACAAATTAATTATAATCCTGATTTATGTGATGTTAGCTTAGGAGAACGGACAGTTCCACCTGTATCCTTAAAGCAAACCGATTTAAAGCCAACCTATACGGTGCAAACCGCATTATCTGCTTTCGTTTATTATAATTTTTTTGTCCATTCTTGGACACCAGAAAAAGTATTAGCTTTACTAAAAGATCAGGCAGAGATAGCCTTTCAAAATGCACTGGAATTATTTCAAGCACGTTATGAGCAATATTGTTCGGCAAATGGGCAGGTGTGTCGTCCACTACCGTGGAAGCCGCGAGTCTTTACGTATGAAGAGATGGATACAATGCTCGTTTCGAAATACGGAGAATCGTATAGCACGCATATGGAGCAGTTTAAACAAGATTTATTATATGATGAGACATTGGATATACGCATGTTTGCTGCGCGCGTAATTGAAGAAGCTTGGCGTTGGATGGAGGATAAAAGTCCGGCTATTTTTGTTTTTTATTCTTCCTTGTACTCACCAAGAGTTGCGTTAACAGGAAAGGATAAAGCAGAGACGAATTTGATACAAGCACTCGATCAAGCGGTTTCGGATATGCAAGACCATTATCGTTTTCCGATTAAAATGCGTAATTTTTTTCCGCATATTTCAGATATGAGCTTTATCGCCATGAGTGATGCGATGGAGGATATTGCTTGGACAACAAAAAATAATCCTGCCTGGGGTACAAAGCTATATGCGAATTATGAAGATATCCAGGATTTAAATATTCCAGTCATTAATGTTGGTCCATATGGAATGGATGGCCATAAAAAGCTGGAGCGGATGGAAATGACGTATTCACTTGAAATTGTTCCTAATTTAACGAATCGTGTTATTCAATATGTATTGCAGAAATAAAGCGCTCTACTTTTAGTTGTCGTCTCCATTATGTACCAGCCGTGTGGTTGGTTGATTTCATCGACTAATATGTTATAATAGGAGAAGTCAGAAGGAAAGTAAAGCTGATATATCCTTCGACGTACTCCTATTATATGGGGACGTTACGGATTCGACAGGGGTAGATCGAGCTTTGGTTGCGCGTCGAGGTTACGGCTCGTAAAACGTTAATCGCCTAAATATAACTGGCAAAGAACGTAATCTTTCTTTAGCAGCTGCGTAAGCACTAGCTAAAGGATCCTTCCTGCGCTCGCCCGTGGTGCAGATTGAAGGGTCTCAACTAGAGCGGGCTACACCACCATTCGCCGTCTGAGGATGTTGGTTGAAATGAATCAGACTAGCTGCATGAAAGCCTGTTGATAGGCCGACATGATAGTGAAAGATAATATATCAACTACACGCGTAGATGCCTTAGTGGCGATATCTCTGGACGTGGGTTCGATTCCCACCGTCTCCACCAATACATAGTTAAGTGTTGGTGTGTAAGTATTTGTAATTTCGTGATACGATTTGTGATACTGTAAATCACTTATAGTCACTTATTTTGATTACATCTGCAGGCTTAAAATCATCTTCCATTTTTGCAATTGCTTCTTCTTCAGCATTGGGATATAGATGACTATAAATGTCATAAGTAGTTGACGTATTTGCATGTCCTAGACGTTTGCTTACAATTTGAATGTCATTACCTTGGCTGATTAAATAAGATGCGTGAGAGTGTCTAAAATCGTGTATTCTGATGCGTTTTACTTTTGCTTGGCCAACATAATAATTATAGAAACGATCTATGGTGGTTTCCGGTACATGATCATAAAATTCACCGAATACTACATAGTCTTTTTTATTTTTAGACTGGAGCTTCAGCTCGCCTAATAAATTTATGGTGTGTTGAGGCATTTTAATTTTTCGAACAGATGATTCATTTTTAGGTGATGTAACTCTTCTGTGGTAAACTGTTTTCTCGATATTAATGATGTTATTGTTAAAGTCGATGTCTTTCCAAGTTAAAGCTAGTGCTTCTCCTTTTCTTAATCCTCCGTAAAACAAGACCATAAATAACGATTGATACATTAAATCATCTACTACTTGGATGAATTTTTTAAACTCATGAATAGTCCAGAAATCCATTTTCTTCTTTTCTTTCACATCAATATTTCCAACCTCTCTTGCAACATTAATACTTAAATATTCAAGGCTGATAGCATAATTTAAAATAGCAGATAATACGGTGTGAACTTTTTTTGCACTTGCTGCAGATAAAACATCTAATAGATCATCGTGAAACCGAACGATGTCCCTTTTTAGAATGTCTTTTATTCTTTTATGTTCGAAGCGTGGTTTCAAATGTATGCGCACCACACTTTCTATTTTTGTGTAAGAAGATTTTTTTCTTCTTTTCTCATACCAATTTAGATACATATCTGCGATTTTTCCGAATGTGATATTTTCTTCATCTTCCACATCAAAATGAAATAGAAATTCTATTTCTGCATTTCTTGCTTCTTTTCTAGATTTAAAACCTCGTTTCATATATCGCTTTGTTTCTCCATTGGGTAAATCTACATACACGCTATAATAATAGGTGCCGCGCTTTTTATCCTTGTAAATGGTCATACTTTCTCCTCCTTAATAAGAATGTATGTTCTGTTTTTGGTTAAAAATTTTTATCGAACCACTCAATTACTCCGAGCGGTTCAAAACAAATGGTGTACCCTTGAAAGTCAACCGCCTTACCGTATTTGTCTTTATATCTATCTAAAGCAAAATCGAGAAACGTTTCGGTTATACCTAAGAATTCTGCAAGCTCAAATCTGTTTCTAATATGTTCTTTATGGGCTTGTACAATTTTTGCTAATGGAACAATACGTTCATACGCCCAAGATCGAGCTCGTTGCTCTTGTTTGCGATTACTTAACTTTGATTGATCCAGTATATCTCCTACTGTTGTGTGATAATGGCCAAGTTCTTCAGCGAGTACGCAGTATTTTTCTTTAGTTGTAGAAAGGTTTTTATTGATCCATATGACATTATCACAATAAAGGCCTTTAATATGCCCAGTTAAAGGTCTTTCATTAACATCAATCCCTTGAGAAGTAGCGTCTTTCAGAAGCCTTTCAAAATGCATAATTAATCCCCCTGCTGTTTTCTCTTTAGCTTTACAAATTCTTTAAATCGTTTTATTTCCTCCAGTTCTTCTTCAGTCCATTCTTCTCCATCATGGTGAGCTGCTATCGTATCTGTATCTTCTAGATACTTTTTATCGGTACGGCCAAGAAGATAATCAACAGATACATTAAAGTAGTCAGCTACTTTTTTAAGGCTAGCTCCATTGGGAGTTTTTTTCTTCCAATTGTAAAGAGAATTTCTTCCAAAACCTAACTTTTCCTCTAATTCAACAAAAGAAATTTTCTGTTCATCACAAAGTTTTTTCAACCTATCAAACGTCGTCATATCAACCATCCTAGCTACTTATAAACAATCTTATTTAATCTATTTACTAAAAACAGTTGACAATTAGTAAAAAGATTAATATACTGTGTTCATAAGCTATTTAGTTAGCTAAAAGACAATAAAAAATACGACCTATCTAGATACAATTATTGCGTTGGGGAACGGATAAAATGTATTCATTACAGGCTTTTATAAGTCTTATTTAGCTATGTCTGTATTCTATATTAAAGACTAAAATATGTCAATTGATTTTAGTAAATTAGCTAACTTCATAGCTTATTTTTCCAAATGATAGGAGATTATACCAAAAGAAAGGAGAATTCCTATGCCAAACGATTTAGGAGCACAGGTGAGATCAGAGCTTTTTAAGAGAAAAATGAAGCAAAAAGATTTGGCTAAAATGCTTGGTGTTTCTGGACCTTATTTATCAGACATCATAAACGGAAGAAAAGATGGTCCTAAAGCTCAAGGGCACATCGAACATATCAAAAAAATATTAAGCATTTGAGCAAGGAGGGGATGCACATGAATCATCAACTTTATGCTGCACGCCGAGAAAGTCGAATGAAACAGAAGGATGTAGCTAAAAAGCTACATATTCATCCACAGTCTTATCACTTAAAAGAAAGTGGAAAGCGTGAATTTACGATTAGCGAAGGAAAAAAGTTAGCAATAATTTTTAATACCTCATTAGATAATCTATTTGGGAGGTGAGTCAAATTGACTCATGAAGAGCTGCAAGGTTTTGAAGTTCGCTTTAATGATATCAAAAAAGCACCGGAGCAGATTCGCGACAAAAGGTTAGTCATCCTGATGGAGGATATGGAGTGTGCTTATAATATTCCGCTAGTTAGAAATGAAGTGTACGAGCATAACAATCCTGAAGTGATGAATCTATACAGGAAGGTTAGTATGGCGAGAAGCTTTTGAGAGGTGATGTAAATGCATTGGGAATGTCGATATTGCGACAATGTTTTTCCTCCAGTTTCAGTAGGTGGCGATAAAGTTTGTAGTTCTTGTGGAGCAGAATGGGAAGATTGCAAAATTCTAATCGAAGATGAGGAGAATTAAATTGACCAACTTATCAATGTTTAAAAAGTCTGATCAAGATGAAGCTAGGAAACTATTAGATGCTTATGACTACAACATGAAAAATGCAATTAATCACGTATTACAAGGTAACTTTGATAAGGCATCTGTGTATCACCAAAACATGGCACATACCTTAGATCAACTTCAGCAGTTAAAAAACTCAAAAAAAATGGAAGATGAAGCTTGGCTACTACTTAAACAACTACAAGGAGAGCAACAACAAAAAGAGTTTTTGCATCGGATACGAGGTAAATTATGACACTGGATAGAGTGTATCAGATGTTGTTTGTAGCTGTGTTAGTGTTTCTATATTTGGTGTTAGTAAACGCTTGAAAGGGGGTGATGAACATGTGTGGACATGAAAACCACGAAATTATTGAAATCTGCGGAACTGATGAAGCCATAGCAATTTGCCATGATTGCGGAATAGAACTTTAAGGGGGCGAATCAAATTGTACGACAGAGAATCATTCATTATGAATCTATCTTTACCACTGTTATTAGGTTTAGTCCTAGCTTTAATTATGTAAAAAGACCCACTGCTGCAACAGTGAGTCAGATGTATAACACGTTGTAATTATCATATCACGAAAGGATGAATTTAGAAAATGGAAATCAAAGTTAACATAAATGCTCCGGGATTAGAGGGGGCAATTCATACACTTGCACAAGTTTTAGCAAATTACCAATTACCAGTTAATACTAATGGTTCGGAGGTTTCGACTACTACAGATCAACAGGCGCCAATGCAGCAGGCACCAAGCGCAGTACCTACAGGGCAACCTATTCAACAGCCAACGCAACAACCGCAGGTTCAACCTCAACAGGGGGTTCCTACTAGCGCGACAACATATACAATGGACCAATTGGCTGTTGCGGCAACACAGCTGATGGATGCAGGTAAACAACAAGATTTAATGTCTTTACTTGGCCAATTTAATGTACAAGCCTTAACTGCATTGCCACAAGAACAGTATGGGGCGTTTGCTACAAAACTTAGGGAGATGGGAGCGAAAATTTAATGCCAAAGGAGATTAAGCATAGTGATCGTGCTCATGCACTTCTTTCGGCTAGCGGAGCCAATAGGTGGCTCGCTTGCACACCGTCAGCAAGGTTAGAGGAGCAGTTTGAAGATAAAGGTTCAACTTATGCTGCAGAAGGAACTCTTGCTCATGAGATTGCCGAATTGAAGCTTCGAAAATATTACACAGAACCTATGGCGCAAAGCACGTTCACTAGACGCCTGAACAAAATGAAAAAGCATGAATTGTATCAGGATGAAATGTTAAAGCATACGGACACTTATCTAGATTATTTGAAAGAAATTACGCTTGGAATGGGTTTAACTCCTTATGTAGCTGTTGAAAAACGACTAGATCTTAGCAGATATGTTCCAGAAAGTTTTGGAACAGTGGACTGCCTAATTATTGGGGGTGATACGTTATACGTTACGGACTTTAAATACGGTAAAGGTGTTGCTGTGAGTGCAGAGGATAATCCGCAGATGAAACTTTATGCCTTAGGTGCTTACTCGGAGTACAGTTTCTTGTACCCAATTAAAACTATCAAACTAGCAATCATTCAACCAAGGCTTGATAATATTTCGGAATTTGATTTATCTGCAGAAGAGTTGACTGCCTGGGGCGAAGAAATTAAGCCTATTGCTCAAAAAGCATTCAGTGGTGAAGGTGACTTCGTTCCAGGAGAACACTGTAAGTTCTGTAAGGCGAAAGCCGTATGTCGAGCGAGAGCAGAACAGTTTACCGCATTAGATGATTTTAAAAATTTAAAGCCACCCCTTATTACAAATGAAGAGGTAGGAGAGTTTTTGGGAAAGGGGCAGCATATCGAATCATGGATTAAAGCTTTAAAGGATTATGCGCTTTCTGAAAGCTTGAAGGGTAATGAAATAAAGGGATGGAAAGCCGTAGAAGGTAGAGGGAGCAGAAACTATGTAGACCTTGATAAAGCCTTCGCACATCTAAAGGAAAACGGCATTGATGAAGCTGTACTGTATGATCGTGTTCCATTGACTGTTCCAAAGCTAGAAAAGGAACTTGGAAAAAAGCAGTACCGTGAACTGTTAGAAGAATCGAAGCTGGTTGAAAAGACTCCAGGAAAACCTACACTTGCACCTGCCGGCGATAAACGTAAAGCAGTTACAAATGCAGTAGATCCTGCAGAGGATTTTAAGTAGAAATGCCTCGAGACCATTATTGGACTATATTCAGTTCCGTATCTAAACAAGATGTGTTCGGAATTCGAGAATATTCTAAGCGAAAAGCATGGCAATCACTTCATAATAAAATTGGAAAAGACGCTTATAGATGGCGTTTTGAAGTAAGGAAAAGAAAAATATCAACTAAAAACCATCAAAGGAGAAATGAAATTATGTCTAATCAAAACGTTCAAAATACAAGAGTTGTAACAGGGGAAGTTAGGTTTAGTTTTGTAAGTCTTTTAAAGCCTAGAGCAAATCAATTCGGGGGAGAAGAGAAATATACTGTTACAATTCTTCTTCCGAAGTCAGACACGGCAACCAAACAAAAAATTGATGCTGCAGTAGAAGCTGCAAAGCAAAAAGGTAAAGCAGAGAAATGGAACGGAGTTGTTCCTCCGAATGTTTCTGTACCTATTCATGATGGGGATGGAGTAAAGCCATCTGATGGAATGCCTTTTGGTCCCGAGTGTAAAGGTCATTGGGTATTCACAGCTTCGACTGGTATTGATTATCCACCTAAAATTGTTGGTCCAGATCTAAATCCAATTATGGATGCAACTGAGGTTTATAGCGGTATGTATGGTAAAATCGCGATTAATTTTAGCCCTTATTCTTTTGCAGGTAAGAAGGGGGTAGGGTGCTATATAAGCACGAATGTTCAAAAAACACGGGACGGCGAGCCTTTAGGAGCAAGTGCACCAGATGCAAGTGCTGACTTTGCTTCACTTGGTACCACTGCTCCACCAGCTTATGGACAACAGCAAGCACCGCAACAGGGGTATGGTCAGCAACCGCAATACCAACAACCTCAACAAGGCTACCAACAACCGCCGGTGCAACAACCTAATTATGGTCAACAGCCGCAAGGTCAACCCCAACAGTTTGATCCGATAACAGGTCAACCAATCAATGGTGGCGTGTATGGCATATGATCAACTCTTTATCAATCGACATTGAAACGTTTAGTAGTGTAAACATTAAAAAATCGGGACTGTACAAATATGTGCAGTCTCCCGATTTTGAAGTATTACTATTTGCTTACTCAGTTAATGGGGAGCCTACTCAAATCATAGACATTGCACAGGGTGAGGAAATTCCTAAAGACATCAGAATCGCACTAGCTAGTGACAGTGTAATCAAATATGCATACAATGCCGCATTTGAATGGTATTGCCTTAATAAATATTTGGGATGGCAGTCTCATCCTTATACTTGGTTACCTCAATGGAGAGATACAATGCTACAAGGTTTGTATTGTGGATATACTGCAGGGTTAGACGCAACAGCTAAAGCATTAGGATTGCCCCGAGATAAACGCAAAATGTCAGTTGGTAACTCATTAATAAAGTTATTCTGTACACCGACTAAACCAACAAAGAAGAATGGAAACCGTTCAAGGACTCTTCCGCATCATGAGCCGGAAAAATGGGATCTTTTTAAAGAGTATTGCATCCAGGATGTAGAGGTGGAAAAAGCTATCCAGCAAAAATTATCTAACTTTCCTGTACCAAATCACGAACAGAAACTTTGGGAGCTTGATCAACGGATAAATGCTTTTGGCGTGAATGTGGACCAAGAGTTAATTGAAGGGGCTTTATATATAGACAAAGTTACAACAGGTGAATTAACCGAAGAAGCGATTCGTATTACAGGGCTTAACAATCCTAATAGCGCACCTCAACTGAAAAAGTGGCTGGCTGAAAACGGTTTGGAAGTTGAAAATTTACAAAAAGAAACTGTGGGAGAGCTAATTGAAAAAACTTCTGGTGATGTGAAACGAATGCTTGAACTTAGGCAAGAGATGTCCAAAACAAGTATTAAAAAATATGAGGCTATGAAAGCTGCAGAATGTATGGATGGCAGAGTGAGAGGATTACTGCAGTTTTACGGGGCGAACCGTACTGGTAGATGGGCAGGCAGATTGGTTCAAGTCCAAAACTTGCCGAGAAACTACCTTGAAACGCTTGGGCATGCAAGGGGACTCGTGCAAGAGAAGAAGGTAGAAGCAGTAAAACTTATTTACGGAAATGTTCCAGATACACTTTCTCAATTAATCCGAACAGCTTTCATACCAAGTGAAGGAAATCGTCTCGTTATTTCGGATTTTTCGGCTATTGAAGCTAGAGTAATTGCTTGGCTTGCAGGTGAACAGTGGCGATTAGATGTGTTTAATACGCACGGAAAGATATATGAAGCTTCAGCATCGCAAATGTTTGGGGTAGATATTCACCTAATTAAAAAAGGTAACCCGGAATATGAGTTAAGGCAAAAAGGGAAGGTTGCAGAACTCGCTCTAGGTTACCAGGGGGCAACTGGCGCATTGATTAGTATGGGAGCTCTTAACATGGGCCTAGCAGAAGAGGAACTTCCTGACATTGTGAAGCGTTGGAGATCGTCAAATAGACGAATTGTAGATCTATGGTATGCGATTGAAAATGCTGCATTAGCTGTTCTTCGTACTGGACAACCGCAAGGAGTGAAGGGTTTATTACTGCAAAGAGAAAGTGACATTGTAAATGGTCTAGACTTCTTAACTATCACGCTTCCAAGCGGTAGGAAATTATATTACGTAAAACCTTTTCTTGCAGAGAATGATTTTGGAAAAGAAGCGGTTCATTACTGGGGAATGAATCAAACTACTAAAAAATTCGAGAAGATATCATCTTATGGTGGAAAGTTTACGGAGAACGTAGTACAAGCTATTGCCCGAGATTGCTTGGCAGAAACATTAAACCGATTAGATAAAGCTGGTTATCAAACAGTAATGCATATTCATGATGAAGTTGTTTTGGATGTTCCTAATGAAAGCGCAGATCTTGAACGTGTAGAAAACATTATGAAGCAATTAATCGATTGGGCTCCAGGACTTCCTTTAAATGCAGATGGATTTATCTCGGACTATTACATGAAAGATTAGGAGGCTTAGAGATGTCAACTGAATACGCAGTTTATAAAGGTGAAGACCTGATAGTTATTGGTACGAAAGAAGAATGTGCTGAAAAAATGCGAGTTCAACCAGAATATATCTATTGGCTAACGATGCCTACAGCAAAAAGAAGGCTTGCATCAAGGAAGAATCCTGATAAATGCACAGTCGCAATTAAATTAGGGGAGGGGTAAATTAATGCTTCAAATTGTAGAAGGTTCTCTCGAAGAAGCGAAAGAAGAAATGAAATCAGTATTAAAAACTGTTCAAGCTAGACTATCCAAATACAAAAGAACTGTAAAACCATCTGAAAGAACAGGTGCGAATAAAGAAGTGATGGATCAATGGGAAAGCTTTATTCACTTTTTCAGAGTCTCTGAGATGGCTCCAGTCTTTGTTGGTGACATATGCATTAATTACAAGCTGTACCAACGCTTTATGAAAAAACTCAAAGGGTATCAAGTAGAATGTTTTCTCAATGGCAATAAGCTTACCCTCTATTATAGCAACAATTCTCATAATGGAAAACTAGAACTCTACAATATTAGTTATAAGTTAGAAGGCATGAAATTCTTTCCAAGAGCAGTGATAGTAGATGAGTAAAGCTAGGTGGATGCTTCTTTATCGTAAAGAGGGCAGAGATAAGGTTTTTCTTTATGAGCCGTTGAAAAGATACGAATTGATTGCAAGGAAGCGTAAAGGCTGGAAAGTTATCGGAGGAAAGGGGTGTTAGGAATGAGGAATCAAAACTTACATCAAATAGGGTCCTTCCTAGAAGTTGTGGAAGTAAAAATGCAAGAGTTGAGTAGGTGCTAACTATGCAAAACGATAGACAAATAACTATATCTACAGCTGGGAATCGTAAAGCTACCTTGTGGCCAGCGCAAACAATGTACTGGTCTGAGCTTGTTGAAAAGCTAAAGGTAGCCAGTAGAGGCAAGGAAACACTTGAGGCTTATCTGAAATTACCAAAACGTCAGCAGGATGAGTTGAAGGACGTTGGAGGGTTTGTAGCCGGGGAGTTAAAGAACAACCGCAGAAAGGCAAACAACGTCATTTCTAGGGATGTTATAACACTTGATCTTGATAATATCCCTGCAGGTGGAACAGAGGACGTACTCAGACGGCTGGATGGTTTAGGTTGTGCTTATGTAACGTATTCCACACGGAAACATCATCCAGGAGCTCCAAGGTTACGTGTATTAGCTCCTTTGAACCGTTCGGCTTCAGCTGATGAATATGAGCCGTTAGCTCGAAAACTCGCTTCTATTATTGGTATGAGTTTGGCTGATCCAACAACTTTTGAAGCTTCTCGATTAATGTATTGGCCAAGTTGTTCAGCAGATAGCCAATATGTGTTTCAGTCATCTGATAAGCCTTTTCTTGATGCGGACGGTTTGCTAGGTACATACAATGACTGGCGTGACATTCAAGAGTGGCCAGAAGTGCCTGGTGCAAGTCAATCGCATGTAAGGCTTGCAGCTAAGCAAGGTAATCCGTTAGAAAAGCGCGGAGTAGTTGGAGCTTTTTGTAGGCAATACGATATACATGAAGCGATTAGAGCTTTCTTACCTGGAGTGTATGAAGCTACTGATGATGGGCGTTATACCTTTGTGGACGGTTCAACGGTGGGCGGTGCTGTCATTTATGATAATGGACTTTTCCTGTACTCACACCACGCAACGGATCCTTGTAGCGGTCGATTAGTAAATGCTTTTGATTTAGTTAGGCTCCACAAGTATGGAGAAGAAGACGACGATGCAAAAGCAGATACACCGGTGAATAAGTTGCCTTCATTCATGCAAATGGCATCTTTTGCATTAAACGATGCAGGAGTGGCAGCTATTTTGAACCAAGAGCGGTATGAAAAGGCTGTCGAAGACTTTGGAGGTCCTTCAGATGAGGGTCCTCCTGCAACTAAAGAAGATTACAACTGGATTCAACATTTAAAGATAAGCCCTTCTACTGGACAGCCCACAAAGACAATCGAAAACGTATTGATTGCTTTGGAAGGCGAGGCAAACTTGAAAGGTCGTATAAAGCTAGATGCATTTGCTGATGCGATTGTCGGTGTTGCCCCATTGCCTTGGGCTCCACGAGAGAACGAAGAAGGCGAATTCAAATGGACAGAAAACGATGATTCTGGCTTGGCAATTTATATGGAAAAGATTCTAGGATTTCAATCACGTGAGAAAATTACACATGCATTAAATCAATGCGCAGCACGTAACAGTTACAATCCGGTAATGCAGTATTTAAATAGCCTTCAATGGGATGGTGTTAAACGATTAGATACTTTATTTATTGATTACCTTGGGGCTGCAGATACACCTTACACAAGAGCAGTGACTAGAAAGTCTTTCACAGCTGCTGTTGCCCGGGCAATGGAGCCGGGTATAAAACATGACACCATGCCTGTACTTACTGGAGCGCAGGGCTTAGGAAAAACCACGTTAATACAAAAGCTAGGGAAGTATTGGTTCACGAATAGTATTGAATCGTTTGAAGGGAAAGAAGCTGCAGAACTGTTACAGGGTGTATGGATTGTCGAAATAGGTGAAATGAGTGCCTACAACAAAAGTGACGTACAAACGATAAAAGGGTTTTTAAGTCGAACAGAAGATCAATATCGAGCTGCCTACGCACGGAAAACAGAGAAACACCCAAGACGATGTGTTTTCTTTGGTACTAGTAATAGAAGTGACTATTTAAGAGATACAACAGGAGGCAGACGTTTTTTGCCTGTTGATGTAGGTGTCCAGGAACCAAGTAAAAGTGTATTCATCCATTTAGATGCAGAAATAAATCAGTTATGGGCGGAAGCAGTGTGGAATTGGCGGCTTGGCGAGTCGTTGTTTCTAACGGGGGAATTGTTAGAAGAGGCAAAGCGACAGCAGGAAGGCCATGCGGAACAAGATCCATGGGAAAGTGTTGTACGGGAGTTTGTGGAAAGACCAGTTCCCGTGGACTGGAATAAGAAGGACATAGCTTCCAGAAAGCTGTATTGGTCCAATGAGTTTGGAAACGAGTTAGTAGCCACTGTGGAGCGAGACCGCATTTGTGCAGCTGAAATATGGGTGGAGTGTTTTAATGAGAAGGTTAACCGGATAAAACGGTCAGAAACAATGCGAATAAATGATATTTTAGCCAACATGGAAGGTTGGCAAAAGAGAACAAATGCGTTTCGTTTCGGACCTTATGGAAGGGTAAAAGGTGGGTATTTTCGAGAGTAAAAAGTGTCAACCTTCTAAGTCAACTTTGTCCATTTTGTCAACCTTGTAAAAAATGGAAATGTCAACCTTGTCAACTTTGAAAATTGAGAAGGTTGACGGGGAAGGTTGACAGCTAAACCCTTGATATATCTATATTTATACTACTATGTCAACCTTGTCAACCTAATAACTATATAAAGTATAAATATAGGTAAATAGATAATATAGAGTATTATCTAATATGCCTAAATAGCCTAATTTTAAACTATATACACATGATAGAGATAAAAGTATGCATTGAAAGGTAGGTTTGCGTAAATGAATTCTTGTGAAGTTTGGCTATACGAATTTTTAAAAGGTAAAGATTTCGTCCTATGCGACGTAGTAAGAGAAGAAGCTAAAAAACAAGGTTTTAAAAAATCTGAATTTAAAGCCGCAAGAAAAAACATCGGGGTTGAGACTATCAGCAATGCAAATTGGAGCGAAAATGGTACTACTGAATGGTTTTGGAGGTTGCCCGAATGAGAGAAAAAGATATAGAGGAGTACTTACGTAAAGAAGTTAAAAAAGCCGGAGGAAAAGCTTATAAGTTTGAATCTCCTGGAAACGATGGCGTACCAGACAGGATAGTCATTTTCCCAGGTAATAATATATTCTTTGTTGAGTTAAAGGCGCCAGGTGAAAAGCCAAGGCCATTACAGGTTAAGCAAATGCGGGATTTAACGAATTTTGGATGCAGTGTTTCTGTACTGGATAGCAAGAAAAGGGTGGATCAGTTTGTTGATCTAATGAAAAGATTATGAAGTTTACACCGCACAGTTATCAGAAATACAACATCAACCGCATACTAGCGAATCCAAACATCGCCTTGTGGTTAGATATGGGACTTGGGAAAACAGTAATTACACTAACAGCTGTCAATGATCTGAAATATAACCGGTTTGCTGTTAACAAAGTATTAGTAATAGCACCTAAGAAAGTAGCACAAGGAACATGGACGAATGAAGCTAAGAAATGGGAACACCTACAGCTGTTACGGTTCTCCATTGTGCTTGGATCTCAATCGAAACGGATTAAAGCATTAAATACACCGGCAGATGTTTATATTATCAACCGAGACAACGTTGTTTGGTTAGTTGACTATTATCGAAACAGTTGGCCATTTGACATGGTAGTGATTGATGAATCTTCTAGTTTTAAAAATCACCAATCCAAACGATTTAAAGCATTAAAGGGAATCCGGCCACACATCAAACGACAAGTACAATTAACCGGAACACCTTCACCGAATGGATTAATAGATATATGGTCGCAAATATATCTATTGGACGGCGGAGAAAGATTAGGAAAAAAAATTACTGGTTTTCGTGAAAGATATTTTGAACCGGATCAACGTAACCGAGATCGAGTTTTCTCTTACGCGCCAAAAGATGGTGCCGATAAAAGGATACATGAATTAATTGGAGATATCGTTGTTAGCATGAAAGCCAGTGATTATATCGAATTGCCACCGGTCACTTACAATTCAGTTCCAGTAATCCTAGATGACAGGGCAAGGAAAGCATATGAGAAATTAGAAAAGGAAATGCTTTTGGAAGTAGATGAGGCAGAGATTACCGCGACTTCTGCAGCTGTACTTGGTAACAAGCTTTTGCAACTATGTAACGGAGCTGTTTACGATGAAGATAGAAACATTATAGATATCCATAACAACAAGACGGAAGCTTTTACGGAGTTGATTGAGGCCTTGAACGGTTCTCCAGCTTTAGTTTTTTATAACTTTCAACACGATAAAACAAGGATAATAAAAGCTTTGGAAAAGACTAAGTTAAGGGTACGAGAGTTAAAGACAGCTGAAGATGAAAATGATTGGAATAACGGCGACATTGATATTTTACTAGCACATCCAGCTTCGGCTGGATACGGATTAAATTTACAACAAGGTGGAAATCACGTCATTTGGTACGGCTTAAATTGGAATCTAGAATTATATCTTCAAGCGAATGCGAGACTAGCAAGGCAAGGACAAACGGAAAAAGTTTTTGTCCATAAATTAATCGTACAAGGTGGAATGGATGAAAACGTAGACCTAGCACTTGATAATAAAGCAGCAACTCAAGATCAACTTCTAGCGGCATTAAAAGCAAGAATCGAAAAGGTCAAAGGAGAATAAACCCAGTTGATGGGGGAAAATGAGGAGGCTTAGACATATGCATCTGACAGAAAAACAAATAAAAATAATCACTGAGACCGCTTCCCGTGAAGCAATTAAGGCATACAAAGAGGATGAGAGCAAACGTAATAAAGCAAAACATGATATGCGGTTACGGAATATTAAGCTGTTGTTGAAACATTACAGAGCACTGGTGCTACATTGCGAAAAGCTAGAAGATGATTTATTAAAGTTTGAAGATACATCTATCCAAGCATTAGATATAGATGAGATAAACCTTGAGAGTATCGAGTCTATTAAAAAAAGCAAGACAAAATCACTAGCCATGGTGTACTTTGTCAGGGGCAAAATGGAAGCTTACAAGAGATCTTGCAACAGTGATGAGTTGAAATACTTCCGTGTTCTGGAAATGAAGTACATTACACCACGAAAATATTCGATTCAAGATATTGCCGAAAGAGAAAGTATTGACAAAACAACAGTGCACCGATATTTAAAAAGAGCAATTGAAGAATTACCCGTTATATTTTTTGGAGTAGAGGCAATTAAGTTTGAAAATTGACCTGCAATAAATCTGCAACCACATTGCAACTATTTATGTGTTATAGTGATAGTGTGAAATAAATATAAATTTTTCAACAAAGCATCTGACAATAGTCGGATGCTTTGTTGCAAATTATTAACAGTTTAGGCATAATGAACCTATACATAATGTGTAGGGGGAGATTATATGAAAAAGTTATTATTTATTCTTTTCTTAGGAATTACACTGGTAGCCTGTAGTAACGAAGAACCATCACAAGAAGCAAGTGCAACCAACGATGAAGAAGAAAGTAAAATTGAAGAAGATTCAAGCTATCAAAGCGAAACAGACTATACTGAAACAGAAACTGAAACGGAAGAAGTCGAACAATCCATAGAATACACTCCTCGAGAAGAAATGATAATAGCTATAACGGCACTAATTGATAGTGGAGAAGCATTTGATACAGGATCATACGTGAAGGGAGATATTCCCAAAGGAGATTACGCATTTGTTACTTTTGAAGGTAGTGGGCATTATTTCTCGGAAGAAGATTCAGCAGGAAACATTATAGACAATGAAAACTTTGATAGTTTTGGATATGTAAAAGTACATGAAGCAGGTAATGTCACGGCTGATGGCGTATTAGTAAAGGTAGAATCATTGAAGCAGCTAGAAGTATCTGGCGCAAAAGAACTTTATGAAATACTGAATGAAACAGAAAATTATACAGAATCAGGATGGTATAAAGTAGGGACAGATTTAGATCCTGGAGAATACGTGATTGAAAGCTATGGAGAAGGGTACGTTGCAGTTATGAGCGGGCCTGTTGGAAACAGTGACATTGTTGATAATGAAAATTTTAACGGAAGGTATTCTGTAAACGTAAAAGAAGGACAATATTTAGTCATTTCTAAAGGTGCAATTTCTAAATAAATTATAAACAAAGGTATCCTAAATCAGGATGCCTTTTTATTTTGAGAAAGGAGATGATTAAAATTAAGAATCTAATCCGTTGTGATTCATGTGATAGACTTATAAATTCAAATACTATAAAAGTCTATGACAAACATTTAAAGCCAGGAATACAAGCAAGACTATGGGAATGTCCACATTGCAATGAGAAACACACGATTGTAGTAATGGACAAAACTTCAAGAAGGATGATGGAAGAGAACAGGAAAGATCGAATTAAAATAGGTAACTTAAATAAACGTTACATGGCGCTAAGTAAAGCTGGTCAACAAGCTGACCATTTATTAAAGCAGACAGATAAACTCTGGGAACGAATTAATAAACGAACAAGTGACCTGGATGAACGATCACAAAAGTTAAAACTAGAATACGAGGCACTCACTTAGTGGGTGCTTTTTGATTTTGTTGGAGGTGGTGCTTTGACAGAATACAAAACGCCTGAGCAAAAGAAATCTTTCTATAATTCTGCTGCATGGAAATTATTAAGATTACAAGCATTGGAACGTGACAACTATGAATGCCAGCACTGCAAGAAGGAAGGGAATGTTACGGTTGATTCAGTAAAGATCCCAGGACAAAAGAAAGAAGTCGTCTTGAACGTTGACCATAAGTATCCTATTGAGTTTTATCCCAAGCTTGCACTTGTCTTGGATAACCTAGAGACACTATGTATTAACCATCACAACATAAAAGAAGGAAGAACATTCGATAAGATTAGACCGAGATCAAAGAAGAAACGGTGGGATGATGAAAGGTGGTAGAGGAATGAAATACGTACAAGTTTTAATTGAACAAAGATTGAGCATCATTGATAGACAAATTAAAATATCAAAAGAGCAACTCGACGAATTAGAAATAATAGCGCAAAAAGAAATAGATACATTGAGAGAACTGGAAAAAGAAAAAGCAGAATTAGAAAAAACATTACCCCCCGGCAAAATATTTCAGTGATTTTTCTTTCCCGGGAGACCGGGGCGTGGGCTCAACTCTGCAAATGCACTGCAATAAATTACCCCCTCCCACCCCCGTGGGATTTAGAAAGAAGGTGATTAGTTTGGATAAACAAAAAGTTGGGTTTCGAATGCGGGAAAAAAGAAAAGAGAAAAAGCTGACTCAGGTTGATTTTGCAAAGAAAGCGGGTATCTCGACAAATTATTATGCCAGCATTGAACAAGGAAAAAACTCTCCAAGTTTAGAAGTTTTACACAAGATAGCAAAAGCGTTGGATGTATCTATACTTTATTTGATAAACGATAGAATTGACGATATGGAAAATCGGGTTGAAGAAGAAGTAAATCGGTTAAGGAAACTCTTTAAAAGCATTCCTAAAAACCAGCTTGATGTTGCGGAAGGATTAATCACCCAAGCTGCTCGACTTAAAGTTTTGCTAGACGACAATTGGAAAGATATCCTGGAAAATGGGGAATATGAAAAGTTTTCGCAGAGTGAAAACCAGGTTCCTTATGATCGTAAAAGACCTATCGTTGAAAATTATGACAACCGGGATAAGACATACCAGTCAATCATTAAGCAACTAACCGACTTATTGCCACAATCGAAGCCGGATAGGAAATCAAAATTATTAGGTCGATAGCATATGCTGCACAATGAATATGTTGAGGATTATATAAAGAAATGGAAATGTGGCAAGATTCTACTTAATAAAAAGCGGATACAACTAATTTGCTTGATTGAAAAATATATTCTACCTTATGAAGAACTGTATTATTTCGATGAAGAACAGATTGAGAATTACATCGAGTTTAGCGAGAAATGGTACTTCGAATTAGATGAATGGGAGAAGTTTATAGCCCCGTTCATTTTTTTATTTTATAAAGAAGATGATGAACCTGTCTTTGATGAATTCGTTATTAATATGGGACGCGGCGGAGGGAAAAACGGTTTTATATCAACGCTTGCTAATTATTTTATTAGTCCCTTACACGGAATCGATTACTATGATGTATCTATTGTGGCAAACTCTGAAAAGCAGGCAAAACGTAGTTTTCAAGAATGCTACCGTGTCATCACCAAAAAAGGTAACGAAGATTTACAAGAAGAGTTTGAAGCTTATAAGAGTAGCATTACGGGGGTAACTACTCAAAGCGTATTTGAATATAAGACCAGCAATGCTGGATCCCAAGATGGTGGTAGAGAAGGTGCAGTCATTTACGATGAATACCATGAGATGGAGACAACTGAAATTGTAGACGTCTTCTCTGGCGGACTTGGTAAAGTTGATTGCGGTAGGCAATTTTTTATTGGTACAAAAGGGTTTGTTCGTGACGGATACTTTGATATAAAATATCGCGAATGTGAAGACATATTGAATGGAACAACAGCCTTTAAAGGAGTATTCCCATACATTTGTGAATTAGATGTAATTGAAGAAATGGACGATCCTAAAAACTGGGCTAAGGCTAATCCCGCATTACAAGAACCTTTAAATAAACGAGGCAAACGACTCTTAAACAAAGTTATGAAACAGTATGAGAAATTAGCAAGAGAGCCTTCTGGTCGGGCTTCGTTTGTAACAAAACGAATGAACTTTTTAGAAGATGACATGGAACATTCTGTTGCTAGCTGGGAAGAAATCGAAGCTACTAATAGACCATTTTTCAAACTCGATTCAAAGCCAATTGGATCATTAGACTTCGGAAGCGTTAGAGACTTTGCCACGTGTGGTCTTTTATTTAAAAAAGATGAAGAGTTTGCTTTCAAATCATTCACGTTTGCGATTAAGCATTTTTGCGATATCCATTATGGATATTCAAACACTGCCAATAATTCCGGCACAGGAAAAAAGGCACCTATAAAAGAATGGGAAAAACAAAAATTAATGAAGGTGATAGATGAGCCGTCATTAAACCCAATGCATATCGTTAATTGGTTTATTGAAATGCGAGAAGAATATGGAGTTGAGAAAATTATTGCTGATAATTATAAGTTGGACATATTAAGACCACTGCTAGAAGCAGAAGGTTTTGAAGTGGAACCAATTCGTAGACCTTCCAGCATACATCCGTTATTAGCCCCAAGAGTAGAAGATGGATTTGCAAACCATAAGTTTATTTTTGGAGATAATCCTTTAATGCGCTGGTTTACTAATAATGTTTATGTGAAAGAAACACAAGCTGGAAAGCAGTTTTTGAAGAAAGAAGAAGTAAAACGAAAGACTGACGGTTTCCAGGCCTTTATCCATGCATTATATCGTGCGAATGAATTAGTAGATGATGAAGGGTTTTTCTTAGATGAGATTGATTTTTAAAAAGAGACCTGTTTTAACAGATCTCTATACACAAAGAGAACAAACGTTCCCCTTTAGAATTATATCATGTCGAGAGGGGAAAAGAAATGAACATAGAACAAAATACGATTTATAACATGGACTGTTTAGAAGGAATGAAATATATTCCTGATGGGACAGTCGATTTAATTTTATGCGATTTACCTTATGGTACAACCAACTGCAGCTGGGATGAAATTATCCCTTTTGAGAAACTGTGGGAACAGTATAAACGAGTTATTAAAGAAAATGGCGCAATTGTTTTAACTGCAAGTCAACCATTTACAACTAAGTTGATTAATTCAAATTTAAAATGGTTTCGTTATGAGTGGATTTGGAAGAAAAAGAATCATGTAACTGGTTTTCCAAATGCAAACAGGATGCCATTAAAAAACCATGAAAATATTTGTGTGTTTTATAAAAAATTACCAACTTACAATCCTCAAGGGTTATTAAAAATAAAACCTAAAAAGGTAAAAAGAAAAACAAATATGCAGGTATTGGGAAAACAAAACGACACCTTAAATAAATACCATGTTGTAAGGTACACCAATTTTCCAAAGTCGGTTGTGTCTTTTCCGAGGGATAGGAATACGTTTCATCCTACACAAAAACCCGAATCATTATTTGAGTATATAATTCGCACTTACACTAATGAAGGTGAGGTTGTTCTTGATAGTTGTATGGGTGGTTTTACTACCGCGGTTGCTTGTGATAATACAAAAAGAAACTGGATAGGATTTGAGCTAAAAAAAGAATACTGTTTACAGGGGATGAGTCGAATAAATGAAAATAGAGATCGATTAGGTATTCCACAAATAACTTTAAAGGGAGGTGATTAAAATTTGGGATTCCTAGGAAATATCCTCAAACGAAATAGCGAAATAGACTTAATGCTGGATATAAATTTGATAGAAGATACATCGAATCGGATCCAAATGAAAAAGTTAGCAATCCAAACATGTATTAATTTTATCTCACGAACAATTAGTATGTCAGAGTTTCGCATAAGGGATGGCGATAAATCGCTAAAAGGTGAACTCTATTACCGGTTGAATGTAAGACCAAACATAAACCAATCAGCTGCAACGTTTTGGCAGCAAGTGATTTACAAGCTGATTTATGATAACGAGTGTCTTATTATTCAATCTGACACGCAGGATCTGTTGGTTGCCGATTCGTTTACTAGGGTTAAATATGCTGTCTATGGAGATGTGTTTAAAGATGTAATTATTAAAGATCACGAGTTTAAGCGATCATTTAAGCGAGAAGATGTGCTTTACCTGGAGTACAGCAATGAGAAATTAACGCCTTTGCTAGACGGACTTTATAAGGATTATGGGGAATTGTTTGGTCGAATTGTTGATGCTCAGAAAAGAAAGAATCAAATTCGAGGTACAGTTGATGTCAATGATGTTTTGGGTAAAGATCCAAAGACCACTGAAAGGCTACAAACGTTTATTGATAAGTTATATAATGCTTTTTCCAAGAAAGACATTGCAGTTGTACCACAGCAAAAGGGATTCGCCTACCAAGAACATTCCAAAGAGACAAAAGCACAGTCCGTGGAAGAAGTGGACAAGGTTGCAGATGGTTTCTTAAAACAAGTTGCTAGAGCTTTAAATATACCTCCAGCTTTAATACTTGGAGAAATGGCTGATATAGAGAAACCTACTCGTAACTATATGTTGTTTTGTATCGATCCTTTTATTAAATCTATTGGTGATGAGTTTAATGGGCAATTATTTACTCGTACCGAATATTTCAATGGCAAGAAAATGGATATTCGCAGACCGTCGTATCGTGACATATTTGACGTTGCGGCAGCAGTTGATAAGTTACGTGCATCTGGGGTGGCAAATGGTAATGATTTACGTGACAAGTTGGGTTGGGAGGAAGTTGATAATCCAATACTCGAAAGATATTACATTACCAAAAACTATACAGACGACTTAGAAGGAGGTGAGAATGAGTGAGTAAATTCGACTTAAACAAAGTGCTTAACACCAAACAAGGATTTGATATTGTTAACCAGGAAGAACACAGCTTGAAAATATCAATTTATGGCTTTATCGGCGGTTGGAGAAATAGTGCAGAGAATATCTTACAACAAATTGAAAATGCGGATGTGGAAGAAATTCACGTGCACATCAATAGTGGTGGTGGTTCTGCATTTGATGGAATTGCTATCGGAAATATCCTAAAGAACCATAAAGCAAAGATTATTATTCATATTGACGGTTGGGCAGCAAGTGCAGCTTCGATTATTGCTATGGCAGGAGATGAAGTCATAATGCCAGGTAATACGATGATGATGATTCACCAGGCAAGTACATTTGAGTATGGCAATGCAGACATATTCGAGAAGACAGCGAAAGACCTACGAAAAGTTGATAAGGCAGTAACCGCATCTTATCGAAAACGATTTGTAGGAAGTGAGGAAGAACTGTCTGAACTGCTAAAAGAAGAAACCTGGTTAAATGCTGATGAAGCAGTTGCATTAGGTTTTGCAGATGTTATCGCAGATGAAATTGAAATCGAAGAGCTTGAAGAGGAACAAAATGAACCAGAAAACATTAAAGAAAGTCTAGTTGCAAAATATGCAGCTCAATCGAATAATCAAAAACCAAAAGAGCCTGATCAAGAAACTGCTCCAAAGCAGAATCTATCAGAGCTCTTTTTAAATTTAAAATAAAGGAGAATGACAATGCCAATTACATTTACAAATTTTGAAGAAGAAAAATTAGCATTTGCTAAAGCAACACAGGAAGGAACTCCTGAAGAACAAACAGAAGCATTAAATAAAATGCTGAATGCATTAGCCAACGATGTACAGAAAGATATTTTAAATGAAGTAAATACGCGTATGGCTGATAATGCAGTGCTGCAGTCTCGCGGTCAAAACGTACTCACCAGTGAAGAGCACAAGTTCTTTAATGCAGTTGTGGAAACTGGAGGATTTAAGGAAACAGAAACTCTGCCTAAAACAACGCAAGAGCGAATTTTTGAGGAACTGAAAAAAGAGCATCCTCTTTTACAACATCTTGGACTAGAAAACTTGGGTGCAGTTACCGAATTCATATTTTCTGATCCATCTGGTGCGGCTGTATGGGGACCATTGTTTGATGGTATTAAAGGACAACTAAATGCGGCATTCCGTAAAGAATCAATCACGCAGCTTAAATTAACTGCGTTTATCCCACTAGCAAACGATATGTTAAAGCTAGGACCAGAGTGGGTTGAACGTTATGTTCGAACAATTATTAAAGAGGCAATGGCTGTTGGACTTGAGCGTGGCTTTGTTGCCGGTACAGGGAAAAACCAACCTATCGGGCTATTGAAAGATCCAAACGGTAGTGTAGTTGATGGAGTATATCCTGATAAGGATTCAGCAGGCACTTTAACATTCGAGCCAGGTCGTGTAACAATCAATGAAATGAAGGACGTTATGAAGCTTCTTGCTAAGAAGTTAAAAGGAGATGGAAAAACAGAAGCTGATGAACCAAAGCTAATTGAAGGTAAGGTGGTTATGGTTTCCAACCCATTTGACACGTTTGATATCAAGGCAAATGCTACTGTTCAAAATGCATCTGGTGCTTACGTAACCAATTTACCTTTTAATCCAATTACATCTGAATCCGTCTTTGTGCCACAAGGGAAATTGCTTTTCTTTGTTAAAGGGGAGTATATTGCTGCACTTGGCGGAAGTGAACCAATAAAGAAGTATGATCAAACGATGGCACTAGAAGATGCTACACTATTTATCCAAAAACAATACGCAACTGGAAAGCCAAAGGATAAGTACGCATCACAAGTATACGATCTAAATCTTAATGGCAATACAACAACAACTACAACAAGCTCTACAACGACCACAACAACTGGCGCTGGGGCTTAAGGGGCTGATGTGATTGACAATCACACCGGAAGTTTTAAACAAATTTAAAGAGCGGATGCACATTTCGCATAATGAGGACGACAACTTAAAGAGTTTGTTGTCCTCTTCTGTTATCGCTATCAAAAAGAGTTGTGGACCTTTTGAGATTAGTGGAAATACGGATATTGATATCCAAGCAAGAGAACTTGTTTTCGAACGAACCAGATACGCCTACAATGATGCACTTGAATATTTTAAAGAAAACTTTTTGAGTGAGATTACTAGCTTAGGATTAGCTATTGAAATGGAGCGTATGAAAGATGCGGGACTTTAAATATAAACCACCACGAGTCAATACAGGTGATTTACGAGTTCCGGTTACGTTTTTTGAGTATGCACCTAATAATAGTCCAGAGCCTGGTGAAAAACCGGAAAAAGTATTATATGAGTGCTTTGCGAAGGTGGATAATGTTTGGATGAAAGATCTGGAACAAGCAAAAACCAATGGAACTGTTGAAGACGTCACGATCACTATTCGTGATCCATTGGATGATTATATCCCATCGAATAAACACTATATTGAAATTGATGCCAGGGGATATCGCGGAAAGCATTTTAATGTCAAAGCTGATTTTCCCGATCCACAAAACAATGCATTTATAAAAATTGTGGGAGGTATTAAATCATGAGTGTTAAAATTACGGGTCTTGAAAAGTTACTGACCGAACTGGAGTCCAGGTTTGGAAAAGATAAAATGCAACGAATAAGTGATAAAGCTTTGATGGATGCGGCGAATGAATTTGTGAAAGCCTTAAAATCAGAGTTTGAACGATTTAAAGATCAAGGATATAGCATTGAGGAAATCACAATAAAGGGTCCTATTTGGAAGAATGGTGTCCGTACAGTGGCGATACATTGGAAAGGACCACACGGGCGCTATCGTATTATCCACCTAAACGAGTGGGGTACTGTTAATAATCCTAATCCAGCAGGTAAAGGTGCCATTGCTAGAGCGATGAGAAATAGTGAAACTGCATACCGGAATGCAGTTCGAAAGGCATTGAAAGAGGGATTGTAATGGACATTTTAGATGAAGTTTACAACGCCTTGATTGCAGATGAATACATCCAACTGAATGTAGTGGGACGGATTAAGTTTTATGAGTATCCTGAAACTGGCGATGTAAGTAAACCGTTTATTATTATTGACCCACTTGGACCTCCAACGCCATCCGACTATGCAGATAATACGTGGACTAAATTAGACTACCTTTTACAAGTAGAAGTTTGGTCTCCAAATAGAAAGCTAACAGATGCTGTTGCGGATAAGGTAAGAGATATTATGTGGGAGCAATTTGGTTTTGCTCAAAAGACAGGACCTAAGGAATATGACAAAGGTGTATTTCGCGATGCGCGTAGGTATAGAGGAAAATTGTATCGATCAGATTTTAAAGATAAATAACAAGGAGTGATTATAGTGCCACAAGAAGAAAAGAAAAATTACCATGCTTCAACTGGTGTAGATGAGTTTTATTATGGTGAAGTAGGGGATGCCGTTGTAGCGCAATATATTGAACATGTTGACTTTTTACAAGATATTAACGTAGAAATGCCGCAGGAAATTGTAAGAGCTTATGGAAGTAATAAAACAGCAGAAATGGCTACTTCAAACGGCGACATTTCGGTAACCTCGCAATTTCATAAAATTCCTATTCAAGATAAGCAACGATTACTAGGATGGGAAACGATAGATGGATTGACTGCTGCCGGAAGTGACGATAACTCACCATATGTAGCAGTAATCTTCGCTAAGACCTTTGAAGACGGATCCAGCGAATATGTGGGGTTGCCTAAGGGGATGTTTACGCGTCCAAATATTACAGGAAAAACAAAAGGTGAGGGCGTAGAATTTTCGAGCGAAGAAATAGTAGCACAATTTATGGATCGCCAAGTGGACGGCTTTTCTAAAGAGAAGTCAGTTATTTTCGCTGAAGATGCGAAGGGACAAACCAAAAACCGGGATGCCCTATTTATGAAGATCTTTGGAAAACCACATCCAAGCACAACAACCACGACAACTACAACAAGCTCTACAACGACCACAACAACTGGTGCTGGAGCATAATAAAATATGAAGTATATTCTATGCCAACCAGCTATAAAGCGGTTTGAGTGGGAATTAGAAGTTTGTTTAACAAGATTACAAAAACTCGGTATACGTGATATCGTCCTACTGTTTACTCGGGAAGACGATCGTGTACCGAGTTTTTTAAAAGAAAAATATAAAGTCGAAGTCCATATCTATGATGACAAACGGCAAGACAAAAGCTATATCCCATCTGTTAAACCTTATTTATGGATGCGGTATTTAGAAGAAAATCCATCAAGAGAAAAGGACACATATTTTTATTTGGACAGCGATGTTATATTACGAGACATCCCTAACGTAAAACCTACAAAAACAACGTGGTATGCATCAGATTGCACTTGGTATATCGGCAATGACTATATCGACAGCAAGGATGAAAACTTGCTGAATGATATGTGCAATGCCATCGGAATCGATCCTACTCTTATCAGAAAAAACAATCCAATTGGTGGAGCGCAATGGGTTATTAAAAACCCAACTTATGATTATTGGAAAAAGGTCTACGAGGATTCAAATACACTTTATAAGTTGCTAAGTAAATCAAATACCGACATTCAAAAATGGACAGCTGAAATGTGGGCTCAACTATGGAATGTTTATCACTTTGGAATAAAAGTTGAAACTCCAAAAGAGCTAGATTTTTGCTGGCCAACAGATGATATAAATCGGTGCCAGGAAACCAAGATATTGCATAACGCGGGTGTTATAGATGATAACCAACACTTATTTTTCAAAGGTAAATACGTTACACATACTCCTTTTGATGAGGATTTAACTGTAGATAAAAGTAAAGCATCATACGAATATGTCAAAGCTATTGAGGAGGTGTACGATGTGAAATATGTAGTGATACATTATTTTGAAGATCTGCAAGATGAGAGCAGACCTTATAACGTAGGAGACGTTTTTCCGGTAGAAGGAAAGAAAGTATCTAAGAAGCGGATTAATGAACTAGCATCTGCTAAAAATAAACAAGGTAAAGCGTTGATCGAAAAAGTAGAAGAGCAGGATTAATTCCCTGCTCTTTTTATATTAGGAGGAATATGAATGGCAAATTTGAAACGAAACATGTTGGAGCTTGTTAAAAATCCAGAAGCTGCTATGAAAGGTGAAGAAGCTGAAATTGAAAAGGTATGGACTCCTGCTTTTATCCCTTTGAGGGTAGCAAGAGATGCTATCCAGCTGTACAACGAAATTGAAGTAGACATTGAAAAGTCTGAGTCAGATAAATTTGATAAGATAGCAGATTTTGTAGCCAATGACATATACGCAGGTAAAATCACGAAAGATGATATTTATAATCGTCTTCACGCACCTGGAGGCAAAGATGTATTAATGGATCAATTAATCTTCGTTGCACAAGGTCAGCAGTCAGATGAAACAAAAAAATTCCTGGCGAAGAAGAGTTAAGCGATGAGGACTTTTCTGTCGCCAAACATGCGGAGTATATGGATAAGCTCATCGTAGAAATGATGAAAAATGGAAAGGACATCAATGAAATACTAGATATGCCAATCCATTTTGTCATGGAATTAATGAAAGAAAAGAATAAACCAAGAAAAGAAAAATCCTTAATCGCTGCGTTTGGTGGTGGTTAAGGATTTTTAATTATCTCCAAGAAAGGAGGTAACCAATGGAAAGAATAGAAGGTCTGTCGATCGGTCTTGATTTAGAGACAATGAAGGTAGACAGTGGCTTGAAAGATTTAAAGTCAAAGTTAACTCTGGTTAACAGTGAAATGAAAGCCAATATGTCTGCCTTTGATCGCGGTGATAAATCAGTAGGGAAATATGAGACTCGATTAAAAGGCCTAAACAAAAAGCTTGAAGTACAAAAAGCTGTCACCGAAAATGCTAGAAAAACCTATGACAAGATGGTTGAGGCGCACGGGGAAGGCTCTAAGGAAGCTGAAAAGGCAGCAACTGAATACAACAAGCAAGCTGCAGCTTTGAATAATTTAGATCGTTATATTGAAGGTACCAAAAATGAACTCGCTAAATTAAAAGAAGAACAACGGATTGCCAACTCTAATTGGACAAAGATGGGCACTGTCCTCGATAATACTGGCTCCAAGATGAAAGCTTTTGGTACAGGCATGGATAACACCGGAAGACAGTTAACACAAAAAGTCACCTTACCATTAACTTTGTTAGGTGGAGCAGCTGTAAAAACTGGCATTGACTTTGAATCGGGCATGTCTAAAGTAGGTGCAGTTTCCGGAGCAAGTGCTAAGCAAATGAAAGTGCTTGAAGCTAAAGCGCGTGAAATGGGAGCATCGACTGTATTCAGTGCAAAAGAAGCTTCTGATGCATTCTATTATATGTCATTAGCTGGTTGGAAAGCTGAAGATATGGTAGATGGAATCGGCGGTACGATGGATTTAGCTGCGGCATCCGGTGAAGATTTAGCAAGTGTTTCTGATATTTTAACAGATGGACTTACTGCGTTTGGATTAGCCGCCAAAGACAGTGGTCGAATGGCCGATGTGTTAGCTGCGGCATCAAGTAATGCAAACACAGATGTACGTGGTTTAGGTGCAGCATTTAAATATGCAGCTCCAGTTGCTGGTGCGTTAGGTTATACCATTGAAGATACGTCAAAGGCTATTGGATTAATGGCTAACGCTGGTATAAAAGGCGAAAAAGCTGGTACAGCTTTACGTACTATGATGACCAACTTATCCAAGCCTACTAAATCTATGAATAAGGAAATGAAGAAGTATGGCATTGCCCTAACGGATTCCAAAGGTAACATGAAAGCATTTGACAGTGTAATGCTGGACTTACGTAAAAATCTAGGAAAATTAGATAAGCAACAACAAGCTTCAGCTGCGGCCACAATATTCGGTAAAGAAGCCATGTCTGGTGCTTTGGCTATTATAAACGCATCTGAAAAGGATTACAAAAAGCTGACCAAAGCTATTAAAGATAGCGAAGGCGTAGCCGGCGATATGGCAGATACGATGCAGGATAATTTAGCTGGTAGTTTAAAAGAGTTACGATCCAAAATGGAAGATTTATTTATAACCGGCTATAAAAATTTAAGACCAACACTAGATAATTTAATTGAAGGTGCTAAGGATTTAACTGATTGGTTTGCTAAACTCAGTCCAAAAACACAAGAGAATATTGTTAAGTTTGGATTATTAGCTGCAGCTGCAGGCCCCGTTTTAAGCTTGACCGGAAAGCTAACATTTGGAATTGGCGGTTTAATGCAGGGCATGGGTGCGCTATCCAAAACTATCGGAGTTGCTAGTGGAAAAGGATTGCTAGGTCGTATTGGATTAATGGGAGTGTCATCGGGTCCCGTTGGCATCGCCATTGGCACAGTCGCTACATTAGGCGCTGGAATCTACGCATTAAGTAAAGCTACTGGCGATAGTGTGGTTGAGGTACAAAAAGGCATTGAAAAACGCCGAGAAGAAATTGATTCGCTCGACAAAACCATTGAAGCGTATGAGAAATTAAGGAATAAAAACGAACTCACTAAAGATGAAATGCTACGCTACATGGATGTGCTGGCTGAGTTAAAAGAAGCAAAGTCAGACGAAGCTATCAAAAACTTAACAACAGAACAAGAAGACCTCTTGAAAAAGTCTGGATTGACGAATAAAGAAATGGAAAAGTTTTTAGAACTCAACGATTATATAATCGAGAAGTCACCTAACGTGGTCAAAGCTGTATCTGAACAAGGAAAAGCATACGCAGACCAATTAGACGAATTAAAAGAACTGAATCGATTAGAAAGAGAACGTTTAACAGATGAAACTTACCAAGCTATCACCGAAGAACTAAAAGAGCAAAAAGAGAACCTAGCAGAACAAAAAGAATTACAGTCAGAATTAGACACGCTCGAAAAGAACAGAACAAAAGAAATCGAAAAGAAGCTAGGTTTCCACGATCGAATTAGAGAAATCGATTTAGAAGTCGCTGACCTGCAAACCAATAAAATCGGAGCAACATCTGAAGAATTAGAAATCATCAAAGAAAAAGAAGATTTTCTTCGAATTGAACGGCAAGGCTTAAAAAACGTTATTGAGGACAAAGACATCATCATCGCAAAAACGGAAAAGGAGATTAAGGAGAAACAAAAATCTCTTGAAGAAACCAACAAAGAGCTTGAAGCGTTTGATGATTTGTTAGCAGACTATGCACAAATGATTTTGTATGAACAAGGCATCGTTTCTGAAAAAGGAAAAGCAAACGAAGCTATTTTGGCAGAACAGAAAAACATCGATACAGCTAAAAAGAAACTACAAGAAATGAAAGAAGCGGGAAAAGGAAACACCACGGAGTACCAGGAGCAAAACGATAAGATAAGAGAACAACAGAGAAAGTTAGATCAAGCAAGAGAAAAGTTAGAAGAAATGAATAAGGTTGCGGGAAAAACAGTTTATAAAGACTTACGTTTACGAACATCCCCAACCATAGACGAACTAGAAAGGCGCATTGCAACTGACGTAACAAAGCGTGTTAAGTTGCATCGTGGCGGTCAAATGCTCGCGTACGCTGAGGGCACACCGCCATCTGGTCATCCAGGGGGTAATGCTGTTCTAGGTGATGGGAAAGGGTTAAATGCTGGTAGAGAGTTAGTAAAGCTTCCTGGCGGAAAGATGTTTTTAAGCTCTGACAAGCCAACTTTATATCCGAATTTGCCAAGAGGAACACAGGTTGTTCCTGCTAAGACAACCAAACAACTGTTAAAGCCTAAAAGGTATTATGCAAATGGAACTCGCAACTGGCAAAGCCTTTTTAACTTAGAGAATGCTAATGGATTTATGAAGTTGTTGGCATTGTTGGCAAAGGGTTTGAGTGGAACAAACGTAAATAAAAAAGATGCAGGACCCAAAGAAGATAAATATGGTAAAGAGTTACTGGAAGCCGTCTTACAACAGAATCAAATATTGATGCAGATATTGCAAAAAGAATTTAAAGCTGAAGTTGCTTTTGAATCGGTTTATCAACCTATAAAGCAACGATTCCAAGAAGATCAATATAGTCAATTCAAACAAAGGAGGCGGTAAGAATGATTTTTAATGGAATACAAAAAGATTATATTACCGTCTTACGAGGTAGGACAAGACCAGCTTGGACATCTAAGGGTGAATTAAAGTTTGTTAAAGTTCCAGTATTAATAAAACATGACGGTTTTACTGATTTACAGAGAAAAAAGGAAGATATGGCTGGTTGGTTAATTCATGAAGAATACAAGAAGTTAGAATTCCATGATGAGCCTAATCGACTTTATTTAGCAAAAGTTGAAAGCGAGATGAGGCTTGAAGAGTATTCATATTGGGCTGAAGGTGAAATAGAGTTTATTTGTAAAGAAAAGTACAGTAAAGAGAAATATCTTTTAGTTAATTTAACATCTACCAATATAATCGGTGGCTATCGAAGCACTAATTGGAAAACCAAAACAACATTCGCAACGAACCAAAGTGGATACGAAATTATTTTTAAGTCTCCTGGTAAAACAGAACTGCATGATATAGGAAAGATTAAACTTAATTATAATTTTATTGCAGGAGACGTACTTCAAATTGACTATTCCAAAAGAAAAGTAACTGTAAATGGAAGCGACATTACGAATGCAGTGGTGATATTACAGAGTAATTTTATGAAGCTACCAATTGGCCAGGTGGAATTTTCAGCGAATCATAATACGGAATTTTATTATAATGAGAGATTTTACTAATTAGAAGATTACTTGATTGCTAACTACCAAAATAATCCATAGTATGATATATTTAGACATATAACTTCTTCTTTATAGAAGGTGGGTAGTCATGAAAACAGTCAAAATAATTATCTTTTTTATAGGGATTTTCTTAATAAATTATGTTGGTGGTGTTCCCCATGATGCCCGCAACTTATTTATAACTCACACAATTTTTGTAGCTCCTTATTTAGTAGATTTTCATCGGTTGTTATCTGTAAAAACTTTTTTAAAATTTTTCATAATTCCAGTGTTTATAGCAGGAATTATTGTTCTAATGTTGAATATATTAGGTGTAGCAGGTATTCTTATAGTTAATCATGAAGAAGTCGTTACTTTTTCATCTAATTACATTCCTGTATTCTCATTAGAATTTGAAGTGAGTAATTATCTGAAGATGGTCTCAATAGTTTATGCTATGGTGTTTACGGGAACAATAACTATGATGCATAACTTAAATGAATCATATCAGATTGAGAAAAAACAATCGGGAAAGGAGTTGGCTAAAAGTGTTCATACTTGAGAATGTATTCATTGCATTGGTTGTCGCAGTATTGTTTTTCATATTGTTTACATTCGCGAACATCTTAGTTTATACTAGAGACTTTCTTACCGGTGTATTCTTAACAATAATTTTCTTTGATCTTTTCCTCAGAATGCCGTTTAAAGCCGTGAATAGAATATATGGGGAGAAAGAAAAGATAATTAGAAAGTTAAAAAAATCACAATTATCTATTCAAGAACAAGAATTAATTATTAAAAATGTTCAGAGTAGACCTAAATTGTTTTTTATGTTGTATAGATTGGGAGAACTATCTTACTCAGAGTTAATGATGAACCTTAAAAAATGGTATACTAAAAAGCCATTTAGGATACGTATTAAAGTGGTTCACATGAATAGAAAACGTTTCGAAGATAAATATTTTCATGATTTACAAAAAGAATTATCGACTTTAGAGTCAACATAAAGCATCCTTTCGAGGATGCTTTTTCTTTGCTATGAAAAGTGGTGATAAACTGTGCTGTATATTTTTGATAAAGACGATAACTTTATAACAATATTATCGAAAGAAACTGGACTCGTAAGTACGTGGTTTAAAGATTATGAAAACCATATACCCGAAGAGTCCTTTGTTTTTAATGTGAAAAAAAATAGTCCTCTACTAAAACATATTGCTGAAGAAAACCAAGTAGCATTTCACGACCGCGACAACAAATTGCGTTTAATGCGCATTAAAGGTTTGCGTGAGGTCAGCTCGTCTAGAGGAGGATTTGTTAGCTACAATATCCAAGCAATATGTGAACCATCCTTTTTGGAATTATACGATCACTTGATAGAGGATAGACGATTCATAAACAAGTTGGCGCAGAACGCATTAGATGGTGTATTGTTAGGCACTCGCTATGTAGGAGAGGTTACTGTTGATTTAGGTTTAGCAACAGCTAACTTTTATTGGATTAATGGAATTGAGTCCTTGTGGGAAATCATTAATACCTGGGGTGGATCAATCAAAGATACGATTACACTTAATGAAAACAATGAAATCATAGAACGTAAGATTTGGATTGTGCAGCGTTTAGGAACAGACAATGGATTGATTGTTGAACCGGATTACAACGCTGAACAAATTGAAAGAAAAACACTATCTTATATCAAAACAGCTCTGTGGGCACAAGGTGCATCTCTCGAAACTGATAATGGTGGCTATACCAGGTACATTACCTTTGAAAATGTTGTTTGGTCAAAAGCGAATGGTGACCCAGTAGATAAACCTAAAGGACAAAAATGGGTAGGAGATCCAGAAGCTTTACAGCAATATGGTTATTTGCATAATGGTGTCAGGAAGCATCGGTTTGGCCATTTTAGTAATCAAGATTATGACACACCAGAAGATTTGCTGTGGGCTACGTGGCAAGCATTGCAAGAACAGAAATTAAAAGAGATTATGCACGAAGCTACGATAATAGAAACGGACAAGAAAGTTAGTCTTGGTGATACTGTAACAATATTGGACAGAAGCTATAACAAGCCAATTGAACTGCAATCTCAAATTACAGGTTTAGAATATGACATATTGCAAATTAAAGAAGTTAAACTTATTGTAGGTAAATTTGTAAATATGACAGATCCGTTGCTAAAAGAAGTCGAGGATATAAAAGAAACGGTTAAGAAACCAAGACCAACTAAGCCAATTGACAATGGCAGTTATCCGGATATTAAACCGGGCACACCTGTTAATGTATCAGCATCCGGGTCATTTCAAGCTGTACAATTACATTGGGATTACGATAGTAAAGTTTATATCAGCCATTACGAAGTGTATGGCTCACAAATTATGGGCTTTGTCCCCGATAGCAAACATTTGTTATACCGTGGTCGAGCAAGCGGTTTTGATCACAAAGTAAATACCGATGAGGTTTGGTATTACAAAATTAGATCTGTAAACACTCGAGGAACACCAGGAGATTTTAGCGTACAGGTCAGTGCATCGACTGTGCGCATAATTACTGATGATATATTATTCGGGAGTATAACTAAAGAACTCATTGCAGACTTAGCGGTTGATGCTGAAAAATTAGCAGATGGTTCAGTTACTGTCACTAAGATTGCTAACTTAGCTGTAGGTAATGCTGCTATACAAAATCTTGCAGTAAGTCGAGCAAAGATAGGAACAGCAGCAGTCGGCACTTTGCAAATTGAAGATGGTTCTATTACAAACGCAAAAGTCCATGATTTATCAGCTGACAAGATTAATGCTGGAGTTATAAGAGGTATTGATATATATGGTAGTAAGTTTCGATCATCTGCTGGTACAGACTGGATGGAGATTATTGGTGGCAACATTAAATTAACTAAGAGTAATGCCCAGTACGTCAATATCAGTCCAGATGGGATTTATGGATATAACGGTAGTGGTTCCGTTAGATTTCGAGCAGATGAATTATTAGTTACATCTGCAGCACTAGGAACGACATATTCAAATGCATATGTTGCACCTGCAGATGGGTATGAAGTAAGGATTGTAAGAGTCAATGAAGTACCTTCAGATGGGGCCCCTGGAAGCTATGTTTATAGACCAATTCGTGCATTAGGTTTAAGGTTTGGTCCCAATGCTAATGGGTATATTGGCACGGATGGCGAAGTACGGATTACATCATTAGGATTTGCGGAAAGTGGGTCGGTTATCTTTAGACCATTAAGAGCTGCGAATATTTACGGCACAGCTTTTACAACAACTACTACAAGCTTATGGATGGGAACAGACAGCGTGATGCATGTCGTGAATAAAGGCTATGTAGAAGGTACCACAGGAAATCCAATATATCGAGATATCTATGCTGCTCAAATTCGAGGTTATTCTTTTGTTACTCAATCAGCAAATGCATACATCGGTTGCGATGGTGAGTTGAGAGTTGTAAATAAAGGGCTGTCTGATATCTATCGCGATGTAAGATTACAAACTCTACACGCACAGGGGTCTGTTATTGCAAATGGAAATTATACTGCAGGTAATAACGGTGTTTTTATGTCGAATGGTGGGTATGTGGTGGTTAGAGCAGCAGCAGGAATCGTCTATCTGCAGACAGATTATCATGTAAGAGCAACTAAGCCTGGTCAAGCAAGTACGTTTGTGGAAATAAGAGCTGATAAATTTACTGCTCAGTCTACTATCGACAGTAAACAAGACATTACAAAATGGACAGGATCAGCTTTAGATATTATTAATAACTCGGTAATTTACCAGTACCGAAAAATAACGGACGTAGAGAGTGGCATCACAAAGTTACGATACGGGTATGTAATCGGAGCTGGATATCAAACGCCATACGAAGTGTTAAATCACGATCAAACTGGTGTTGATCAGTATCAGATGAATAGTCTGAATACAAAAGCGATTCAGGAGTTGTCGGAGTTAGTCAATATAAATGTTGACGATATCAATTGGCTCAAAATGGAGAATCAACTACTTAAAGCTAGAGTAGACAAATTAGAAGGAGTGGCATGATGCAAATTAAAATTGAAAATAAGATGTTAACGCAGGTTATTAATTTTTTGTATGACTTAAAGCTAAAAGCAAAACCATCCAGGCATCGAACAAAGTTTATTAAAATGTTATCTAATCGGCTGCAAGAATTCGCTGAACAAGAACAAGAGTTACTGAAGGAACATTGCCATTTAGATGCTGAAGGTAACCCTTTAAAAACAACTGATGGCAAAGGATATCAACTAAAAAATGTTGAGGGCTTTAAAAATGATCGCATTGAACTGTTTGATGAATACATGGTCATTGAGGGTGCAGACAATGAACGGATGTTGAAAGTTGTAAAGCGCGTGCTTGAAGAATGCGACAAAGAACTTAGTGGTGAAGATGCAGCCGCTTATGATTATCTACTAGATCAATTTGAAAAGGAGGATGAACAGGAATGATTATCCAAATTTCAGGAGTAAACGTTAACTATGCAGAAGGCAAGATGAGTGGTGTCCACGTTAATTTTAGTGGGCATGATGAGCAACGATCAATACATTTAAGTGGCTATGTGCCTCTGACTGCAAAAGAATACCAAGACAACGAGAGCATGGATGCGTTACAGGTAGTGGTTAGGAAAAAACTCAATGAAAAGCTTGACCTTGCAAACGTCAAATAAGGCGTTGTTTTTTATTTGCAGGACTTTCTTTCTCCTTGTCGAATTTAGTAATTGAGGAGGAGAAAAAAATGTTAGAAAGTCGCATTGAAGAACTTGAAAGTAAATATGAAAATTTATACGAAATGTTAAGTCTTATAGATGAGTATTCAAGACATTTTATGGGGCAAACTTTAGCTCAACTCGGACTTGTAATTACAATAGCTACAGGTTTAATTATTGGGGCGGGTTATTTTATGATTAAATCTATAATTAATAATAAGATAGATAAAGAAATAAAAAATAAAATTACCGAACTTTTACAAGAAACCCCTCCAGTATATTATGCACGTGGAAAAGAAAAAGTTGATGGAAATAACAAAGTTTATCTAAGTAACGATATAAAAGGCATAGAGGATTTGGACCCTAGTACAGTGATGATTATAGATGCAAAACCCGAGGTAGCTACCTTTGATCAAGTGGGAAATAATATTAATCCTAAACTAAAAATAAATGAAAGTGGAATTAGAGAAATCGAAGTAGAAAACTATTCTGAAGTAAACGGTGAAATGACTTGGTCTATTGCTTGGATTAGGAAAAGATATTAATAGATAGAAATAAATAATAATTTACACTCACTTATAGTGCTTTTTGCTTTTAAAAAGAGAACAGGGGGTCGAACATGGAGGGAATGGCTATTGAAAATATATTGCAATATTTTTTAACACAAGGACCATTTGCGGTCCTTTTTGTTTGGTTGTTTTACTCGAGTAGAAAAGAAGCAGCAGATAGAGAGAAGAAGCTGTATAAGACAATTGACGATCAGAATGAAATATTGAAAGGGTTTAGTAGTAAGTACGATATCGTAATTACAAAATTAGATGATATAGAAGATCGGTTACCACCTAGGTAATGGGTCTTTATTAATTAAAAGGAGGAGTTAATTATGATGGAAATATTAACAATTGCAACGGTGATCGCACCAGTTACAGTTGGGGGAGTCGAAGCAGTAAAAAGAGCAACAAATGTTAATAAGAGGTACTTACCATTAGTAGCAGTAGCTGTTGGCATCGGATTAGGTGCTGTAGCTTTTTTTGTTGATGCTGCTATCGGCGAACGTGTTTGGGCAGGAGGTATTAGTGGGTTGGCATCTGTTGGTTTGTTTGAGTTAGGTAAAAATAGTAAAGGAGATGCTAAGTAATGGTGAATATTATTCAGAAGTTTATTCCTGAAAGCCAAACGAATCAGCGACCAGGCGGGAAAATGAATCCCGAATACATCACTGTGCATAATACAGCTAACACCAATAAAGGTGCAGATGCTGAAATGCACAGTCGTTATTTGTTAAATGGTGCAGGCGGACGTACTGTTGGGTGGCATTTTACTGTAGACGATAAAGAGGTCTATCAACACTTACCTCTCAATGAGCATGGTTGGCATGCAGGGGACGGAGGAAACGGTACAGGGAATCGTAAATCAATTGGAATTGAAATTTGTGAGAATGAAGATGGCGACTTTGGAAAAGCAGTATCTAATGCTGTGTGGCTTATTCAACAGCTAATGAATGAACATACCATTAGCATTGAGAAAGTCGTAACGCATAAGCATTGGTCTGGAAAGAACTGCCCTAGACGTTTGCTTGATCAATGGACAGGGTTTAAGAAGCGACTTGATAATAGTAAAGAAAACACCTATGTTCCACCTAAACAAGAAGTTAAGTCAGATAAGGTAACTACCTACAAAGGAGACTCCATAGTCGATTACCTTAATAGCATTGGAAAAAACTCAAGCTTTAAGGCACGTAAAAAATATGCTGCTGATTATGGTATCAAAAATTATAAAGGTACAGCTGCACAGAATATCGAGTTGCTTAATAAAATGCGTAAAGGAAAACCAGCAAGCAAGCCTAAACCGACTTATATTGGTAAACGTGTAGAATCAATTCATAACGGTCAATTACGCTTTTACAATAAAGCCAGTTGGTCTGATGCTCACGTTGCTGGTTATCTTAAAAAGGGGTATGGTTTTCCGACTATTGTTTCCAAAGTTAAGGTTGGAAAGGGTTATCAATATAAAGTTAAAAACAGTAAAGGTGCTACTTATTACGTGACAGCAAGTAGTAAGTATATAAAAGTTGAATAGTAAAACAAAAGGAATATTAATGACTATTAGAATATAGTAATTATCTAATGGAAGATAAAAAAGGCTCTCACATTATCACGTGAGAGCTACTAAACAATATTTAAATAATTTTCCAAAGTTCCTTTGTTCAATTTTCGAGAAAAAAATATGAACTCTTGCCCTTTTGTTGGTTTTGCAATAGAATAATTTAAATAATATTTGTTGTATTCATACTGATGGTATAATTTTTCAATCTCTTCTGCAATATCATATGTTAATATCCAGTATCGATTTTTCATTTGCTGTTTAATAACTTTTGATAATTTTACATGATCTTCATGTGAATAAAAATTTGTATATAGATCTGGACCTTTATGGTAATATGGAGGGTCAAAAAAAGTTAATGATTTCCTAGTATGCCTGATTTCATAATCTATGAAATCTATTGCATCCATATTTGTAACTTTAATTCTCTTGGAAAAGGAAGAAATTAACCTGATTCTATTAATAATTTCTTGTTTATTAAATCTGCAATCCATTTTGTAATGCCCATTTTGATTTTTGCCACCAATTACCCCTGCTTTTATTATACCAGATCGATTAGTTCTATTAAGGAATAAAGTGGAAAATGCAAGCGATACATCGTCTGCCTTACTAGTGTTAAGTTGAATTTCCTTTTGTTTGTACCATTCATCCATAGTAATATCAGTATTGGTAATTCTGTTTATTAATTCTTCCGGGTTATTGACTAGTACTTTCCAAAATACATAAACGCTTCTATCAAAATCATTTATTATAATATTTTTAACGTCGTTATTAATTAATAATCTTAATGCTACAGCTGAACCTCCCGCAAAAGGTTCAATATAGGTGCTAATATCATTTATATCAACTAAATGCTTTATATAGCTATAGGTTTTATTCTTTCCGCCAGGGTATCTTAAAGGAGAATAGATACTGGTCAAAATAATCCCCCCTTTTTAAACAGTATAAACTAAAATAATATACTTGGCCAGCTATTTTTATTTATTATAATTTATTAATGGATAACCATTCACATTGAATATTTTATTTAGTTTTTTTACTAACTCATCTACAAATTCCTCTCTCCCCTCAACATCCTTTGAGAATGCATTAAATACTTTCTTAACTATGTCATCATTATCTTTAACCCATTTCTTGAAATGTTTGACCTCTATATTTTTAATATCATCTTCACTTCGAATATTAATATTAGATTGTATTAGTGAATTAATAATTGATTCTCTTGGCTGCTTTAATTTCTTAGTAAAGATTTGATCATCTACTTCTTTTAACCATAAATAACGAACTAATAACTTTTCTATAGGAAGCTTTAGAGCTTTATTAGGTAATTGAATAAACTTATCTTTTTTTATTATTTTACTTATTGCAGCGTCAGGAACATCGGCATCTAGAATAATAATGGCATCTGACAAAACACTACTTGCATTATTAGATAGTTTTATAAGAAACATAAAAGGAAAACCCTCAGATTGATCATGAGCAATAAAATTAATTCTTCGAATAATGTCTTGTTTAGAAACCATGTACCTTATAAATCTTTCTGCTAATTTGTCCTCACATATTATGTCAATTTTAGGCAACTCATTCTTACCTGTATATTCAAATGTTAATTCTTTATAAATACTTTCATATGCTGGGTTGTACAGAACATCTATATTACTTGAATATAATGTTGATAAATAATATGTGGTTATTAATTTACCTTTTTTAGCCATATCCGAAGCGTTCTTAATAACAGAGAGAGAATGGCTATTTAGTAAAATTTGAACTCTATATTTCCCAGACCATTTATAAAGAAAATTAAATAGATTGATTTGAGCTACTGGATGTAAACTGGCTTCTACTTCATCGATGCATAATATACCGTTATAAGTACTAGATTTATTTTCTTTTGCTATTCTCATGAATGCTATTAAACTATGTACTATTCTACCTAGATTATCTTCACCAGAAGATATTGATTCGTAATTATATGTACTATTTGTTGGACCAAAAGTTTGCTTCAATGTCTTATCCCTTATAGTTTCCATCTGTTTGTATGATTGTTTTAATAAAATAGCATTATAGAATCGTGAAATAAATACTTTTTCATCTTCACTCAAATATATCGGATCTGGAGAAGCGTTTGATGATTGAATAGAATACAATCGATTTAAGTTCAAATAACTAGTATTATATATTAAATTACCATCGTACTTAGAATTTCCTCCAGTCACAATCCTAATGTTGGGATTATCTTTACTTCTTGGCTTAGTATAGACAGGGATCCTATAATCAAACCCATCAATATCTTCTATAAACACATCATACTCGTATTTTTCTTTATCGTATTCCGGAGATAGTTTGAAAATACTGCTAAATTGCGTTTTTAAAGGGTTATTGTAAAGATCCACAACATCTGAATTAAACGGCTGAACAAATAGACCAATTAAAGTGGATTTCATAGTACCATTATGTCCAGAAAATAGAGTAACTCTATCAGATAATGTGAAAAGTTTATCTTGCATATTTCTAAATTTATTAACTCTTATGCCTTTAATCTTACTGACTATTATTTGCTTATTGGAAATCTTGTTTTCTTTAGGGGTTAAGATTTTATCTAAGGCAATATCGGGTATGTTTGTCATGTTTATTACACCTCACATTTTAGATACTACTTTACAGCATTCGACAACAAGGGCTATTTTCCTGCTAATACATTCTTAAAAAATTATTAACTTTTATTTTGGTTGATATAACTAAGTTACTAATCGTACTCAACTCTTTCCATTGCAGCGTTATGCGTCACAATTATACTTTTTATTGTTCTCATGATTCTTTGTCTCTGCTCTTTATGAGTTTAACTAAGAAATCACTCTCCTTTTCATATAATTGATTTTGTTCCTTCATATTCATTGACTTTTATCTTTTATCTAATATTTCGACATAATTATATCTAATCCTTCTTTATGTTATAAATTTTGACAGACTATGATCATTAGTTTTGAGATAAACTAGGAACAAGCGTTCTTGAAAAAGGGGTGTTAATAGTTATTAACGAATGAGATATGATCAAATAGACATCAATCATGTTGCCAGAGCATGTGCAAGCATTAAATAAATTGTTTGAGGAACAAGACCATAAACAAAAGCCGATATTAGATGATCAGCAGTTTATCGAGATTGACGCTAAGTTAAGGCAAGCTAAAAAAAATAACATAACTGTGGAGATTGAATACTTTGCCGACCACGATTATCACAGAGTAAAAAAGTAAATTACTTACAATCGATGCGCTGCATAAGTACGTGAGGGTAGATGATGGGTACTTAACAGAGATTGCTTTTAAGGATATATTGGGAGTGTCAATAATTTAGAAAAGAGACGGGAAGTTAATCCGCCTCTTTATACTTACAACTATTATTTCTGCTTCCGTGATACAATTATGATACTATTTCGATAAAATTATTGTTTTAGTGGTTTTTTTATAAGCTGCTAAAAAGCCTAATGTATCAAGTCTTTTGTCGTATTTTTAAAACTAAACAAAATTTTATTCAGAGTATCCCACCGTCTCCACCAATACATACTACTGTAAATTGGTGCGAACGAAAAATAATGCGTTTTAGATTTATATAAGAAGATTAGAAGTCATTCTCTATTAAAAGAGGATGATTTTTTTATTGTTATAATTTCTTGAAAATAACAAGAGCGGTAACCTAAACAAAGAATCGTTTAAAAAAGAGGATTTTATCCTTTCCTGTCGAACATTGAATTTTGGAGGTGATTATTTGACGTTTACTAGAGTGGTATATGCAGAAAACACGTATGACCTTGAAGAAGAATTAAATAAGGTTATTGTTAACGAAACTCAAAATGCAAAAGTTACTTTAAAAGACATTAAGTTCAACTCCGTTTTTCAAGGGGGCGCTTTTGGATCAGAAAAAGTATTACATACTGCTATATTAATTTTTACAAAGACAGAAAATTAGTTAATCCAGAGAGTAAACAACCTAGTATAAAAATTCTACTGGGTTGTTTTTATACTGAAAAAAGTAAACGAAAGAAGCGTTAACGACTAGAAGGGAAGTACCATTATGCTGATAAGGAGAATCCTAATAAGTGTAAATTCGAAACTATATTTTTAGCGTAAGAAAAGATGGGAAATTTAACGAGCTGCAATAAAATCTTGCACTTTATCTTGCTTTAATTTTAAAATTCCAAACGAATGACTTGAGGGTTGAAAACATAATACAAATTATGGTAAAACATGATATGCTTAGTTTACTTGCTTTTACGATGATTTTTTTAATCATTATACAAGTATCCGAATAGAAGAGCACTAAAAAAGTTTTACCTTGGGAAATTATTAGTTAAACCATTTTGGGGGGGAAGACATTGAAGAGAACGGATTTTTTAGGTGCTGTGTTTTTGATTTCAGGGGTATTTTTGTACGGAATCATACATCTTGCTATTGCTAATTATGTGCCTAGTATAGGTGGATGGAGTGAACCACCAGGGAAATTTAAGCAAGTTCGTGATGATATTATGGTCAATATTCCATATTTTTTAAGCATTGCTTTTATACTAATAGGTTTAGTATTACTGTTTTTAAAAGAAATCAAAAATTTAATTGCTCGTTTAGATTAGAGAAGATGTTTTTTCGTAAAAGCAATTTCTTTACTTTTTACATTAAATAATTGTGGGTAGTTTCTTTGAAACGGATTTAATACAGTTTGATCTTCATGTCTAGCTTTGACGGCCGTCTACTAATAGTAGATGGTCTTTTTGTGATGTTACAAATAAAGCTAGTCTTACTTAATAAATGAGAATGTAACTATTATTCAACTTTTATTATAAAGAAGTAAATAGTAGATTTAAGTTATTAATAATTCAATAGAATAGGTCGATATACTTAATAGAATACACAGGAATTTTTACCTACATTCGTGTTTAAGAAAAAAGGCTTCAATACATAATTCTAATTACTGATTGATAATTATAAGGAAAATGGATTCTTGATTGGGACAAAGGGGGAGCTCGTCAATGGTACTCAAAGGGATAGAAAATGATTCTGAAATGATCCAGCATTATCTAGATATTGGGAAATATGAGACTGTTGCTTCTTTATTAGATAAAGTGTTTGAAGACGACCCTGATAATGCTACAGCGCTTTTTCAAATGGGAATCGTGGAAATGTCTCGAAGGAATTATTTAGAAGCAAGAGGATATTGTCGGGAAGCATTACATTTAGGATATGATGAATCCAAAGCAATGCACCTTATCGGTTTCAGTTACCATAGGGAAGGAAAACTTGAAGAAGCAGAAGAAGCTTTTTTGAGAGCGCTTCAATTAACTCCGAGAGATAGTGAATTAATTACGTCCTATGGAGCATTGATGCTACAAACAGGACAAGAAGAAAAGGCACTTGCAGCATTAGAGCGAGCGAGAGAGATTAATCCATCAAACATTCGTGTAAACCAGTTTCTCTGTGAATTTTATGTTGCAATCTATGATGCAACAGTTCAACAAGTACACATAAATAATGTGATGGAATCAGCTGAAGAAGAAGTTCAGAGCTTGGTCTATACGGGGATGTTCCATGCACTAAAAGGCGAGGTGAAAAAAACAAGGCAATGTTATCAGCAAGCTTTATTACTTCAACAAGAAGATGCAAATATTCTTGCCTTATTAGCGTGCCATGATTCATTGACCCACCCTTTATTTGCTCCTTTTCGGCTAGTGGATAAAATCGGACGACGATCAATCGTTTTTATAGGTGCGATGGTTTTGGTCATGCTTTTGGCAGTGCTTCAATTATTTGTCCCAGCAATGATAGTTTTTTTTACAGCCTTGTTATTTGTTATCTATTCTTGGATAGTACCAATCCTTTATAAAACAAGGATGCGAAAAGCCCTGGAATCGAATGCTTAAAAACTGAATATAAAATGCTACCTTATCTTTGAAAACGAATGGTCACGCGGTAAGTGATCATTCGTTTTTTACTTGTTGTCTAGAGGATAATTCTTTATAGAATAATAGTCGTGTCTAGCTCCAACGCCAAAAATCATTGTCTCTTTTTAAAACATCACTTCCCGTACGGTTCTCTGCATAGAAACTGGATATTTGATGGGTAAACTAAAATTAAAAGCTAGAACCTTCAAATGGTGTGTGAAGTTTTTCTATTATGGGTATTAATTAAAAGGAGTGATAGTAAATGATGCATGGATTTGGTGGTATTGGTTTTACATGGTTTTTCTTAATTATTGTCATTATCCTTGGACTAGTATGGATAATGAAGGATAAGTCATCCGCACAGTCTGAGAATAGTGCATTAGACATTGCCAAGAACCGGTTAGCAAGAGGGGAAATAACGATGGATGAATTTGAAGCGATAAAGGAAAAATTAAAGGAAAAATAAAAAAGATGCTAGGAGGGGATAAAATGAGTAATCATGAACAAAAGCATTCACATGATACTCAAAAGCATGATTCTGAAGAAGCACAGCATTCTAATGGACATGGGCATGGGGGGCACCATGCCCATATGGTCGCAGACTTTAAAAAGCGCTTCTTTATTTCGCTTGTAATTACGATTCCGATATTAATTCTTTCTCCAATGATTCAAAGCTTTATAGGGGTTGATTGGCGCTTTTCCTATGATCAATATATCTTGTTTATTCTTGCATCATTCGTATTTTTCTATGGCGGTTGGCCATTTCTAACAGGCGCGGTTGATGAACTCAAGCAAAAAAGTCCAGGTATGATGACGCTAATAGGGATTGCTATATTCGTTGCATATTCGTATAGTTCTTTAACAGTATTTGGCTGGGAAGGAAAAGATTTTTTCTGGGAGCTTGCTACATTAGTTGACATCATGCTGCTCGGTCATTGGATCGAGATGCGCTCTATTATGGGTGCATCTAATGCATTAGAGGAACTTGTTAAATTAATGCCAAGTGATGCACACAGGATTGATGATAATGAAAAGGTAGAAGATGTTCCAGTGAGTAAATTACAGCACCATGATCGAGTGCTCGTAAAGCCTGGCGAAAAGATTCCTGTCGATGGAACCATTGTCAAAGGTGCATCAGCAATCGATGAAGCGATGCTTACTGGTGAATCGGTACCAGTTGAGAAAAAACAAGGTGATACGGTTATTGGCGGTTCGATAAATAAAGAGGGATCGCTCGTTATTCATGTTGAAAAGATAGGGGAAGATTCCTATTTATCTCAAGTGATTACACTTGTAAAAGAGGCACAAGCTTCTAAATCAAAAACAGAGGATTTAACGAATCGAGCGGCCAAATGGTTGTTCTATATTGCACTTGGTTCGGGTGTTATCACATTTTCTATTTGGTTTATGCTTGGCTATTCATTTGATGTTGCTTTAGAACGTATGGTTACGGTAATGGTAATCACTTGTCCACATGCGCTTGGTCTGGCAGCTCCACTTGTGATAGCTGTTTCCACGTCTATATCTGCTAAAAAAGGGTTACTTATTCGAAACCGTGCAAACTTTGAAGGCGCGCGAAATTTAAATGCCGTTGTATTTGATAAAACGGGAACATTAACACAAGGTGCATTTGGTGTAACAGACGTGATTACAGTACATGATTATGAGGAAGCAGATGTACTGCAATGGGCTGCGAGTCTTGAACAAAACTCAGAGCACCCAATTGCAACAGGCATTGTAAAAGCAGCACAAGACAAGGAAAAAGAGCTTCAAGAGCTATCCGATTTTAAATCTATTACTGGAAAAGGGATTTCTGGTAACGTTTCAGGAAAACAAGTACATGTCGTTAGTCCAGGTTATTTGCAGGCGGAACAAATCAGCTATGACAAAGAACAATATCAAGCGCTATCAGAACAGGGGAAGACAGTTGTATTTGTCTTAGTTGAATCGCAATTAATTGGTATGATCGCTTTGGCAGATATGGTGCGTGATACCGCTAAAGAAGCGATTGGAAAGTTGAATGAAGAAGGTATTCATTCTGTTATGCTTACTGGAGATAATAAGAACGTTGCCAATTGGGTAAGTAAGCAGGTTGGAATTGATGAAGTATATGCAGAAGTGCTGCCTGATGATAAGGCAAATCAAATTAAAAAGATTAAAGATAAGGGTTGGAAGGTTGCAATGACTGGAGATGGAGTAAATGATGCACCCGCCCTTGCGACTGCTGACTTAGGAATTGCAATTGGAGCAGGAACAGATGTTGCAATGGAGACAGCAGATGTTGTGCTAGTGAAAAGTAATCCAATGGATGTTGTTTCTTTACTCGATCTATCAACGAAAACATATCGGAAAATGGTGCAGAATTTATGGTGGGCAGCAGGTTATAATATTGTTGCTATTCCACTTGCGGCAGGTGTTTTAGCACCATTAGGAATTGTATTAAGCCCTGCTGTAGGAGCAGTTCTCATGAGTTTAAGTACTGTAATTGTTGCGATTAATGCAAAATTGTTAAAGGCGTAGGGTATTAGGAAGAATCGGTTGATTAGTCAACCGATTTTTTTCGTTCTGGATAATTTCTGCCCACATTGACAACGAAAGAAAAGGTTCGATATATTGTTATTATACAGAAAATTCAGTAGGGGGGGTCTTGGATGACGGTGCATAATAACTATACACAGGCATATGCCCAACAATTGGATAAGGAAGATGAACTGGCATTTTTTCAAGCTGCGTTTTATAAACAAGCGGATGCGATATATTTTGATGGCAATTCATTAGGATTACTCTCGAAACGTGCAGAAAAGTCGTTACTCGAAATATTAGCATCTTGGAAGGAACACGGAATTGATGGCTGGATGAAAGGAAAAGAACCGTGGTTCTACTATGCAGAGAAGCTCGGTGAAATGAGTGCGCCGCTTCTTGGCGCTAAGGCAGATGAAGTCATTGTAACAGGCTCTGCAACGGCTAACTTGCATCAGCTTGTCGCGACATTTTTTAAACCGACAGGGAATAAAAATAAAATAGTAGCAGATGAACTAAACTTCCCAACAGATATCTATGCGTTAAAAAGCCAGCTTCAGCTTCATGGGTTGTCACCTGAGGAACATTTAGTGCAAGTGAAGAGCAATGATGGAAGGCTGCTTAATGAGGATAATATTATCGAGGCGATGCAGGAGGATATTGCGTTAATTCTCCTTCCAAGTGTGCTTTATCGAAGTGGTCAGCTATTAGACATCGAACGATTGACTAGCGAAGCACATGAGCGGGATATTGTTATTGGATTTGATTTATGTCACTCCATCGGAGCCATTCCTCATCAGCTCCATGATTGGGGTGTTGATTTTGCCTGTTGGTGTAATTATAAGCATTTGAATGGAGGTCCTGGAGCTGTCGGTGGCATGTATGTAAATGAACGCCATTTTTCCAAACAGCCAGGCTTAGCAGGCTGGTTTGGTTCGAGAAAGGATAAGCAATTTGATATGGAGCATCGGTTTACTCCTGCAGCCCATGCTGGAGCATTTCAGATGGGCACGCCCCATCTATTAAGTGCAGCTCCTTTATTAGGGTCACTTCAACTATTCCACGAAGCAGGATTAGAAAAGGTAAGAAGAAAATCATTAAAGATGACAGACTATATGATGCAATTAATCGAGCATGAGCTAGCTCCATTTCATTTTCAAATAGCAAATCCGAGGGAAGATTTTAAAAGAGGCGGGCATGTGTATATCGAGCATGAGGATGCAGCCCGTATATGTAAAGCATTAAAGGATTCACACGTTGTCCCTGATTTTCGTTCTCCAAATGGGATAAGACTTGCTCCTGTTGCGCTTTATAATTCTTTTGAAGAAATATGGCGGGCAGTGCAGATTTTAAAAAAGATCATGGAGGAAAAACGATACTTACAGTATGAAAATAAACGAGATGTGATTGCATAGGCTTAAAGGCTGGCAAGGATAAATGAATCGAGGAGTTGATGAGCACATGTCAAAGTCTATTTCTGAGTTATATAAACGACTGGAAAATGAAAAGGGCATTCATACAGACTTTAAAAATGATATGACCTATAGTGATTATTTACATCTTGATGGCATTTTGTCTAGTCAGAAAAGATTGTCTGATCATCATGATGAAATGTTATTTATCATTATTCATCAGGTGAGTGAACTCTGGATGAAGCTTATTATTCATGAGTTACACGCTGCGATTGAGGCGATTAAAAAAGGTGAGATGCAGGCCTCATTTAAGATGCTTGCTCGTGTAACGAAGATTCAATCACAAATCATTCAAGCGTGGGATGTGTTAGCAACCTTAACTCCAGCGGAATATATGGAGTTTCGTGATACGCTTGGCAAAGCATCTGGATTTCAATCTTATCAATATCGATTAATAGAATTTGCCTTAGGCTATAAATCAAGTAAAATACTACAAATCTATAAAAACGACAACAGGGTATACGACGTACTGAAAGTAGCTTTCCATTCTCCAAGCATCTATGATGTTTCAATAGAAGCGTTGCACCAGGCTGGGTTTCCGATTAATGAAGCATTAATTAATCGTGATTATGCAAACGTCTATGAAGGTGATCCTTCTGTGAAGGAGGCATGGAAGCAAGTCTACCAAGACGTGGATACATATTGGGACTTATACCAGTTGGCTGAGAAATTAGTGGATATAGAAGATTGGCTACAGCAATGGCGTTTTAGACATATGAAAACGGTAGAACGAATTATTGGATTTAAAACAGGAACTGGCGGCTCGAGTGGCGTGCACTATTTAAAACAAGTGCTTGATCACCGCTTTTTTCCCGAGCTTTGGGATATTCGAACAACGTTATAGCGACGCGGTTTATTTTTATGGAAGCAAGTGGAAGGAGGGATGACGAATGAAGCATCCGAATAATCAATGGTCCTCCAAGCTAGGATTTATTCTCGCATCTGCCGGGGCGGCTGTAGGACTTGGTGCGATTTGGAAATTTCCTTATGTAACTGGGATGAATGGTGGCGGAGCGTTCTTTTTATTATTTGTTTTGTTTACGGTATTAATCGGATTACCGATGCTAATATCTGAATTTATTATTGGGAGAGGTGCTTCCTTAGAAGCGGTTAGTGCATATAAAAAGCTAGCTCCTAACACAGCATGGGTCTGGATTGGCAGGCTAGGAGTTATAGGTTGTTTTTTGTTACTTTCTTTCTATAGTGTAGTTGGTGGCTGGGTATTCATTTATAGTATTCGTGCGCTTTTTGGGGGCATTATTGCAACGGGTATGGACTTTAGTATGCTGTTTGGAAGCATTATTGGAACACCGTGGATTACAATTGTAGGCTTATTCCTTTTTACTTTGATTAATATTATTGTCGTTTCTTTTGGTGTCAGCGCAGGCATTGAACGGGCAAATAAGTATATGATGCCATTGCTATTCATTTTCTTAATCATTCTCGTTGTTCGTTCCATCACTTTAGAAGGAGCAATGGAGGGAATTGCCTTTTTTCTAACACCTGATTTTTCAGGACTTAACAAAGAAGCGATTTTATATGCGTTAGGTCAATCCTTTTTTTCACTTGCTGTTGGTTTTTCCTGTATGGTAACGTATAGCTCATATTTGAAAAAGGATGTCCGTTTGCCATCTTCTGCTGCGACGGTAGTGAGTATGAATTTACTTGTATCCCTATTAGCAGGCCTAGCAATATTTCCAGTTGTCTTTGCTTTCGGGTTAGAGCCAACGGAGGGGCCTGGTCTGTTATTTATTGTCTTACCCGCAGTATTTTCACAGTTGCCATTTGGTGAGCTATTTTTAGTATTGTTTTTATGGTTGTTTTTATTTGCTACGTTAACTTCTTCCTTTAGCTTATACGAAATTATTGTCGCAGCATTTACAGCGAACAAGAAACGAACTAGAAAAAAGGTTACATGGCTCCTTGGGGCAATTGTATTTATTGCTGCATTGCCATCCGCGTTATCTTCTAGTCTACTTCATGAAGTATCCATCGTTGGTTTTACTATATTTGATGCAACAGATTTTTTGGTGAGTAATATTTTACTTCCATTTGGTAGCTTGTTAATCGCCATTTTCATTATTCATCGTATGGACCGGGTGCTAGTAGAAAGCGAGTTCCACTTGGGAAGTGCGCCATCAAAAGGTCTGTATCAAGCATGGCGGTTTTTAATGACTTGGATTGTACCACTCACCATTCTGGTTGTGTTTTTTCATACAATTGGACTGTTATAAGGGGGATAAGAACATGAATAAAAATAAATGGATTGATATATCGCAACCACTTACAAATAATATCGCAGTCTGGCCAGGAGATACGCCTTTTACATATGCGCTAAGCTGTACAAAGGAGCAAAGTGGTTCTGTGAATGTCGGAAGCATATCAACGAGTGTTCATACTGGAACACATGTTGATGCTCCGTTTCATTTTAATAACCACGGGGATAAAATACATGAATTAGATATAAATCGCTTTATTGGCAAGGCAAGAGTAATCGATGTACGGGACTGGGATGTAATCGGTCAGGAGGAGCTAGAAAGCTTTGATTTAGCTGGGGTGTCCCGACTCTTATTGCGCATGAAGGAACGAGAAAGCTTTAACGTTTTTCCTGAAGCCTATCCTATTTTACATGAAAATATGGGCCCCTTTTTAAAGGAAAAGCATATACATCTGATTGGAATAGAAGCACCTTCTGTTGATCCAGTGGACAGCAAGGAGTTAACAGCACATCATGCGCTATCTAAGCATGGTGTATCTATTTTAGAAAATCTTGTTTTAACGCATGTTGCTCCAGGTGATTATGAGTTAATCGCTTTACCGCTTGCTATTTATGGAGGGGATGGAAGTCCAGTGCGAGCAGTTATTCGTCCATTGGAAGAGGAATAGCGTTGCCATGGTATTAAAGCCTTGTTATTGTTGTAATCCACTATTCACGATAAAATAGAAAGAAAGCGTGAAAAGAAAGGGAGTCTGTTTTATGAACTATCCAAATATCGAAGAAACAACACAGCTAATTAAAGAGCTTGTTGCTATACCAAGCCCATCTGGTTATACAGATAACGTCATTGCTTTTGTAGAAAACCATTTGAAGAAGTATCATGTGGCAACAAAGCGGAATCGCAAAGGCGGTCTTATCGCAACGATACCAGGAAAGAGCGATGATCAGCATCGTATGCTGACAGCTCATGTTGATACACTTGGAGCCATGGTGAAGGAAATTAAAAGTAATGGTCGCCTTCGCTTGGACTTAATTGGTGGCTTTAAATACAATTCCATTGAAGGCGAGTATTGCGAGATACATACATCAAGCGGTAAATCTTTTACAGGGACGATATTAATGCATCAAACATCTGTTCATGTGTATAAGGATGCAGGAAAAGCGGAACGTAATCAGGAGAATATGGAGGTTCGTATTGATGCAAAGGTGAATAATGCTGCGGAAGTAAGTGCGCTAGGTATCGAGGTAGGCGATTTTGTTTCTTTTGATCCTCGTGTCCAGCAAACAGCAAACGGTTTTATTAAATCGCGTCATTTAGATGACAAGGCGAGTGTTGCCATCCTGCTTCAGCTTATAAAGCGCATCAAATCAGAAGGCATTACCTTACCATATACCACCCATTTTCTTATTTCAAATAACGAGGAGATTGGTTATGGTGGGAACTCCAATATTACTCCTGAAACCGTAGAGTATTTGGCAGTGGATATGGGGGCAATTGGAGATGGTCAATCGACCGATGAATACACCGTTTCAATTTGTGTGAAAGATGCAAGTGGTCCTTATCATTATGGCCTTCGCCAAAAGCTAACGCGGTTAGCAGCAGATAATGACATTGCTTACAAACTAGATATTTATCCATATTACGGATCAGATGCATCTGCGGCCATTCGTAGTGGACATGATATTATTCACGGCTTAGTTGGACCGGGAATTGATTCCTCCCATGCATTTGAACGAACACATGAATCGTCGCTTCAGTGTACAGAGGAGCTTTTGTATCATTATGTACAATCAGAATTAGAACCGATAAAGTAGTTCCATTAAAAAAGGAAGATGAGACAAAACAAGAGCATTAGTATCAATATCCGAACAGTTCCATTTTAGTTTGAAAATGGGTTCGCTTTCCACGGGCACGGCCTCAACTAACACGGAAAAGAAATTTCGCTTTTCCGTGTGGATTTTCGGCTCGTGCTGTTCCCGCAGGACAAGGAATGCTTCGGCAGCGACACATCGCACGCAGAAAAAGTGCTTTTCTTTTTCAAGGAGTCTCACCCTTTTCAACTTCCAATAAATTCATTTAATTGCATTAATTTATTGTAGTCAATAATTTTGTCGGATTTTTGATAGGAAATTGTTTTATCTCTGCCTCACTTTTTATACCATTCAACAAAAGATTTTTTGTTGCAGATCTAGTTTTTAGAAATCAAACTTGATTTACAATACATATCCAAAAATACAGATAAAGTGAAACAGGCTTCCAAGCATAATGAATATATGAAATATCTCATGGAATCCCCAATTCTTGAAGGCAAGAAAGGATGGCTTCAACCAATAGATTAATCCACCAACCGTATAAAAAATACCGCCAGCTATTAGCAAGGAGATACCAGTTCCACCAATAATGGATGCAAGTGGAACACTAAAGAAGATAACAATCCAGCCCATTACAATGTATATCGATGTCGACAGCCATCTTGGGGCATGGAACCAGATTAATTTAAATATAATCCCGAGAACAGCCAATCCTTGAATAACACCGAACAGAATCCAACCAGTAGATCCGTTAAGACTTATTAAACAAATTGGTGTATATGTCCCTGCGATTAATACAAAAATCATGGAGTGATCAATACGGCGAAGCCAGGCAATAACTTTGTCTTTGGCAATGACCATATGATACGTTGCAGATGCGGCATATAACAGGATCATGCTAATTCCAAAAATGCCAACTGCAATAATTGCTAATGTCGATTGTGTGTCGATGCTTGCTTTGATTACCAATGCTAACAGTCCAACAAAGGACAAAATTGCTCCAAATAAATGAGTCAGCCCATTTATAGGTTCTCGAATATGAAATCCCATTATTATCACACCTTACGTTTTGATGTAGTTTCTAATACTACATGTAATAATACACGTATAACGTCATGTAGTCAAGATTTACTTTTGGTGTTTTTTTCTGTATAATAGAGACTATTAATCGTAAGAGAGGGTTACTACATGGACAATTTACAAGAAATAATGGCTTCTCTTAAGTTGGATAATCATTTATCTTTAAAGGATATTCCTGATATTGATTTATATATGGACCAGGTTATTCAATTATTTGAAAAGCAATTTTCTGATTCAAAAAGAAATGAAGAAGAAAAGATATTAACGAAAACGATGATTAATAATTATGCAAAAGGGAAATTATTTATCCCGGTGAAGAACAAAAAGTACTCCAGAGAGCATTTGATCTTAATTAGTCTTATTTATCATATGAAAGGCGCACTGTCTATCGGAGATATTAAACAGTTATTAGAACGGTTAAATGATAAGATAGCCCATGAAGATTTTCAAGCAGATGCCCTCTATGAGAGCTTTTTAGCGCTTTCTGAACAAAATGAGAATCGTGTTTTATCAAATATAACGGACATCACAGATGAAGTGACCAACGAAGTAGAAAAACTAGCTGATACGGATAAGGATTATTTAGAGACATTGTTACTTGCTGTAACTTTTGCAAACATTAGTAGCTTCTATCGGAGAGCAGCGGAAAAGCTCGTTGATGGAATGGTTGCACAAAATGAAAAAGACGACTAAATGCTGTCCACCTGTTAAAAAGGTGTGACAGTATTTTTTTGTGCAATTTTTTCTAAAATACGTCTCAGGTCTTATAAGAAATATGCCTAAGGTGCATTACGCCGTAACAGGCTAGACGATAAGATGGAATTAAGAAAGGAAAGGAGGAACAAACAGTGAAAAAATTCCTATTATTTGTCGGAGGCCTAGTTGCGCTTTTTGTACTGTTAGTAAACCTTGGTCCGATGGTTTTATTAGGACTTGGTATCTGGCTTCTATATGTTATCTTTAAGCAATTCATGAAAAGTCCATCATTTGGAGGAAAGATAGGGTGGACAATTCTTGGGCTTTTTGTACTCGGTATTGCTTTGTCTAACATCTATTCTATTATCGGAATTGCTGCTGCATATGTCTTGTATGTCATTTTCAAACAATGGAAGCAGGATGATTCCGTAGTGATAGATGAAAATAATAATGATCCATTTAAAAACTTTGAACGCCAATGGGCGGAATTAAATCGATAAGGGAGAGGATTTTAATGACGAGTATCTTTACACGGATGAAGGAAAGTATCAACGCGGATTTACATTATTTCTTAGATCAAAAGGAGCAAAAAAATCCAATTGTCGCTCTAAACCAGTATCTACGTCAAAGTGAGCAAGAAAAAGAAAAGGTTCGTAAGCTTATTGAACGTCAATATCGCTTAAAAGAGGAATTTGAAAGAGAATTTTTGAAAGCGCAAGATCATGCAGAAAAACGTGCCAAGCAAGCATCAATCGCAGAAAAAGCCGGGGAGCTGGAAATGCAAGCTTTTGCTGAGAGAGAGCATGCTGAATACCAGGAGCGTGCGGTTCGAATGAAGCAAGCACGTGAGGAAGCAGTGGAACAGCTAGATTTACTTGAACAAAAATATGAAGAAATGAAGCATAAGTTAAAGGATATGCATTTAAAGCGAATGGAGCTAATGGGAAGGGAAAATATCGCGAATGCCAAGCAGCAAATTAACCGTGTGCTAGAAGAAACAACGGATAAGCCTTTTTCACGGTTTGCAGAAATGGAACGGTATATAGAGAATCTGGAATACAAGGTGAACAGCTCCTATTATCGAAGTACATTTGATAGTAAAATTGCAAAGCTAGAACAAGAACTCAAAGAAAATGACAAAAACATAGCACAATAAAGAAAAACCTTAAGTAGCACATTGTAGTTTAGCTATGCGCAATCGACAATTTACTGCCAGTTACATGGGACGTACATGTTGAAATCCAGTAATTCATGCTATACTAAACAGGCGTACATGTACGCCTGTTTAGTTAATTTGAAGGAGGGCTAGTCACGTGTTTCATCGATTATCAACAGATACACTAAATTGGATAATAATCATTGGGATAGCCCTTTTTATTTTAGAATTAGCCTTTTTCCATGGCGGAATGGTGATTCCAGCACTCTTTTCTGCACTTGCCATCTATATTGGACGGAAACACTTATATGAGGTATGGGGCAAGGTTGTGTTTTGGCTTGGTGTTATTGGATTCGTATTTTCGGTACTTAATATGCTGGCTGTAAGATTTTTAATTGTAGCTGGCATTGTTTTGTTCGTAATGGATTATATGAAAACGAAGAAGGAAGCTCAGCAATTACATCCAGATCGGACTATTATTTCTGAACAACAAGAAGAAGAGCTTATTCAAATAAAGCCTCTTTTTAATCATCGATTATTCGGGGAGCAGTCGACAGAAAGCGAAGCATATAAATGGCATGATATGAATATTCACGGCGGCTTTGGTGATCGGATCATTGACTTAAGTAACACGGTTCTTCCAGAGGATACCGCTGTTATTTCTATTCGTCACTTTATTGGAAATCTAGAAATCTATGTTCCATACGAAGTGGAAGTAAGTATCCATCATAGTGCTGTTTTTGGAAGAGCACATATTTTTGGACAGCATCATTGGAAATTAATGAATCAATCCGTACTATACCAGACAGAAGCTTATGCTTCGACATATCCTCGTGTGAAAATCGTTACCTCTTTATTTTCAGGAGATATTGAGGTGAGGCGGATATGACTATTTTCATACGACATGTATTCACGTCGGTATTTTTTAGTTTATTACTGATTTTGCTCGTATTTGGTGTTCTAGCGACCGTATTCCCTACAGATAATTGGCAATTTCTCCTTGATAAAACAATAGCAGATGTCCCTATTTTGTATATTATCATTGGTATCCCAATTGTTGCTGGTACGGTTTTCGGTGTGTCGATTGGATGGTATTGGCGCCAACGGACTTTACGAATAGCTCGACAGCTAGATGAGCTTGCAAAAGGACAGCCAGTATCTCGACCAGGAGAACAAGATGGTCAACTTAAAAAAATCGATCAAGCGTTGGAGCGTGTAGAAGAAAAGCTTCGTAATCAAACAGAGCAAGCGCAGCGACAAGCTACTATTGATGCAGTTGAAAGAGAAAAAAGCTTACAAGAAATCGTTGTTCAAGAGCGGAATAGACTTGCAAGAGAGCTTCATGACTCGGTTAGTCAACAGTTGTTCGCGGCTTCGATGATGATGTCAACAATAAACGAAATGAACGCACCAATAGAACCGACAATGCAGCGGCAGCTACATTTGATAGAAAAAGCCATTCATCAATCACAATCGGAAATGCGTGCGTTGTTGCTTCATTTGCGTCCTGTCCCACTAAAAGGAAAGTCGATCCAAGAAGGCATTGAAGAACTGCTTCAAGAGCTTTCTCAAAAGGTTCCGATGTCCATTCACTGGCAAATAGAGGATATGGAGATAGCAAAGGGAATTGAAGATCAATTGTTTCGCATTCTACAGGAAGCAATCTCTAATACATTGCGACATGCGAATGCTACGAAATTAGAAGTCCTTTTCATTGAACGGGATGGAATGGTGATTATGCGTATTGTTGATAATGGTGTTGGCTTTGATTTGAAAAAGGTAAAGACAAGTTCCTATGGATTAAACAATATGCATGAAAGAGCGCTCCAGGTAGGTGGAATGCTTAAAGTTATTAGCCTTCCAGATGAAGGGACACGACTCGAGGTTAAAATCCCAATCCAAAAAAAGGGTGAATGAAAATGATAAAAATTTTATTTGCCGATGATCATGAAATGGTAAGAATCGGTGTTTCCTCCTATCTTTCAGCACAGAGAGACATGGAGGTAATTGCAGAGGCGGATGACGGGGCTGAAGCAGTACAGCTTGCGCTTCAATTAAAACCGGATATTATTTTGCTTGATCTCGTGATGAAAGAAATGGATGGAATAGAAGCAACAAAAAAAATTATCGAACAATGGCCAGAAGCAAAAATAATCATCGTAACGAGTTTTTTAGATGATGAGAAAGTCTATCCTGCACTTGAGGCAGGAGCTACGAGTTATATGCTCAAAACCTCAAAAGCAAGTGAGATTGCTGCAGCGATCCGAGCAACCTATCAAGGGCAACCGACGCTAGAGCCAGAGGTAACAGGCAAGCTGATGAACCGTATGCGAAAGCAAAGTCCAATGGCATTGCATGAGCAATTGACAGAAAGAGAAAAAGAAGTGTTATTATGGATGGCGCACGGAAAAACGAATCAGGAAATTGCCGATGAGTTATTTATTGCCTTAAAAACGGTTAAGGTTCATGTAAGCAATATATTATCGAAGCTTGAGGTTTCTGACCGTACGCAAGCCGTCATCTATGCATTTAATCACGATCTCGTCCCTCGTAAATAATTTATTCATTGTAAAATAGTATATTTCCGCCTGTAGGCGGTTTTTGTTTTGGTAAAAAAGAGGCCCATCAAGCACTCGCGCTTGGTAGGGCCTCTTTTTCATTTCATGTTTTTTGGTGAGAATCATTTTTATCATAATAGCTACTGACGGCATTAAAAATAGCGAGTAATTCATAAAGAATAATGAGCTCAGGAGGAAAATAGGTTGGATGCTGTGCGTTGTTCTTCGTTATTTCCTCATTATCCTCCCAAAATAACGCGGTAACTTGTTTTAATGTAACCTGATGGTGTAAAGGATCAAATTGGGATGGATTATTTAAACTAGCTACTAACATATCAATGGCATGGAGTAAAAAGGAGCGCTCTTCTTCTGTCCATGAAATAGATTGCATTGGTGTGTTAATTAAATTACTTAAATGGTAATGAATAAGTCGTAAATCCGATAGCTGGAGCTGCGCCTTTTTAAACTTGTCTTTTTCTGTGCCTACTAAAGGATGAAACGTGGCTTCTTCTTTTTGATAACGAATAAAGGAATCGGCTTTTTGAAACGTTTTATTCATTTCCTTTAAGCTTTGCTTAACAATCTGATCATTATCCTCGTTCATTCGTAGAATTTTCGAGAATACACGCTCTATATTTTGCGCAGTTTTCTTTCGAATGGATTGGATGCGTTCTAAAATTTCCTTTGTATAGTCTGGTGGTAAAATAAACATGTTTACACCAGTTGATACAAGTAGTCCAATCGTTGTTGTTGCTAATCGAATAAAGAAGGCAATGAAAAGGTTACTATGAATAACCTCGATCATCGCAACAGCTGTTAATGTTGCAACAAGTAAGCCCGCATGCAATTTTAAACGGTAACAGGTTGCAATGGTAAATACCGCTGCGAGGGTATAGGTAATTGGTGAATTTCCGAAGAGGGAAATGAATAAAACAGCATAGGCGGATCCTATCGCAGATGCGGGAAAACGAATGATCCCCTTTTTGATGGAATCAGAAACAGTGGGTTCTAGTGTAACAATAGCTGTTATTACTGCAAATACTGGTGGCCAATTTAGTAGCTGACAGATCCAAGCCGTTAGGAATACCGCTACACCAGTTTTGACAACTCGTCCACCTGCAAATCGAAAACGCATTTTATCTTTCCTCCAATATGAAATACTATCTCTATTTTTTCAACAAAGAACGTAGATTGCAACTATTGCTTCTATATTTTTAAAAAAGGGGTTGCATTATTGCAATTTTATGCATAAACTGTATTATAACAATATTAAAATAATTTATCTGTTATATATAAGGGGGTGAATCAATTGCTAATCCAAACGGTTCATTGTGCAGAATGTGGTTGTGTGATGGAGGAAAGAGGGTACATTTTAGTTTGTGCGTATTGCTTAGCAAAATGGAAGGATTAATTTTTTTGGGTTAGTTGTTATATAACATTAATAAAATAAGTTATGTTGTTATACATCAAAAGGTGGGGTGTTATGTTATTGGAGAAAAGTTCGTTACAAATAAGGGGAGAAATTTTTTCACATTGTGAAGATGTATTAACAGAGGAAGCGAGAGAATTTTTAGTAAGTCTGCATAACCGATTTAATGATCGCAGAAAAAATCTGCTCGCTATTCGAAAACAGATTCAACAAAAAATTAAAGAAGGAAAGCAGTTAGACTTTTTACCAGAAACCAAAAGCATTCGAGAAGGAGATTGGCAAGTTGCTCCACTTCCAAAAGATTTGCAAGATCGGCGGGTAGAAATTACAGGACCTGTTGATCGTAAAATGATAATCAATGCGCTTAATTCTGGGGCAACAGGCTTTATGGCAGATTTTGAAGATGCTACCTCGCCGACTTGGAGAAATATTCTCGAGGGACAGCAAAATTTAATCGATGCTGTCAGAAGGAAAATAGATTTTGTAGGGAGTAATGGAAAGCATTACGCCTTAAATAAAGAAACTGCTGTATTGATGGTAAGACCGAGAGGCTTACATTTAGAGGAAAAGCATCTTTTTGTAGAAGGAAAGCCAATGGCAGCAAGCTTTGTAGATTTTGGTCTGTTCTTTTATCACAATGCACAAGCGTTATGTAAGCAAGGAGCTGGACCATACTTTTATCTTCCTAAGCTAGAGAATCATCTTGAGGCAAGACTCTGGAATGACATTTTTATCTTTGCTCAAAAGGAGTTAGGTTTTCCAGAGGGAACAATAAAGGCAACTGTATTAATTGAAACAATTACTGCAGCATTTGAGATGGATGAGATTTTATATGAGTTAAATGAGCATGCTGCCGGATTGAATTGTGGCAGATGGGATTATATTTTTAGTGTGATAAAAAAATTCCATGATGATCCTGATTTATTGCTACCTAATCGGGATCAAATCACAATGAATGTACCTTTTATGCGTGCATACACACAGTTGGCGGTAAAAACCTGTCATAAACGAAATGCATCTGCAATAGGTGGAATGGCTGCACAAATTCCTGTTAAAGATGATGAAGTACGAAACAAGGAAGCATTTATGAAAGTGCGATTAGATAAAGAACGTGAAAGAAACGATGGATTCGATGGTACATGGGTTGCGCATCCAGGAATGGTTCAACTGGTAAAAGAAGTTTTTAATGAAGGAATGCCGACTCCTAATCAATTATTTATCAAACGAGAAGACGTAGATGTGGGTGCAACGGACTTACTCCAATTTCCTTCAGGAAGCATTACAGAAGCGGGGTTACGTACAAATATACGAGTTGCGATTGAGTATACTACGTATTGGCTTCAAGGCTATGGTGCAGTACCAATCAATCACTTAATGGAGGATGCTGCTACTGCGGAAATATCAAGAGCTCAAATTTGGCAATGGGTTCGTCATGAAAAAGGAATACTTGAGGATGGCAGAAAAATTACATTGGAACTTGTTTTTGAAATGATGCAAACAGAAGTTCAATCACTATGTAAAAACGAAACTAAATTAGATACACATTTTATTAAAGAAGCAGAGGGAATATGCAGGCAGCTGATCAAGGAGGATAGTTTCACGGAATTTTTAACATTGCCTGCATACGAGCAATTAATTAGAGGGGGAGAGAATGGATGAATGATTTACGTATAGCACAATTAAAACAAAGCTGGCAGAATGACAAAAGATGGGAAGGGATTAAAAGACCGTATACAGCTGAAGAGGTGATAAGACTTAGGGGATCTTTAGATATTGAATATACTCTTGCTAAAAGAGGAGCAGATAAGCTGTGGAATATGCTACAACAGATGGATTATGTTCATGCGCTAGGTGCATTAACTGGGAACCAAGCAGTACAGCAAGTAAAGGCAGGATTAAAAGCTATTTATCTTAGTGGCTGGCAAGTGGCTGCAGATGCAAATTTATCTGGTCATATGTATCCAGACCAAAGTCTCTATCCAGTGAATAGTGTTCCACATGTGGTGAAACGAATCAATCAAGCATTACAACGGGCAGATCAAATTAATTTCGTCGATGACCAAGTTGAAACTGATTGGTTTGCACCAATTATAGCCGACGCAGAAGCTGGATTTGGTGGGCAGTTAAATGTGTTTGAATTAATGAAAGCGATGATTGAATCTGGGGCTGCAGCGGTTCATTTCGAGGATCAGCTGTCATCCGAGAAAAAGTGTGGACATCTTGGCGGCAAGGTGCTACTTCCTACACAATCAGCCGTAAGAAATCTTATTTCTGCGCGTTTAGCGGCAGATGTGATGGGAACACCGACATTAGTAATTGCCCGAACGGATGCTAATGCAGCAGCATTGATTACGAGTGATATGGATCCAGCAGACCACCCGTTTATGACAGGTGAACGAACGACGGAAGGGTTTTATCGAACACAAGCAGGCTTAGAGCAAGCAATTGCTAGAGGATTAGCTTATGCGCCATATGCAGATCTTATTTGGTGTGAAACATCAGAGCCGAATTTACAAGAAGCGGCACAATTTGCGCAGGCCATTCATGCAGAATATCCAAATAAATTACTAGCATATAACTGCTCGCCTTCATTTAATTGGAAACGAAAGCTGGATGAAAAGACGATAGCTGCATTTCAGAAGGAACTAGGGAAACTAGGGTATAAATTTCAATTTGTTACATTAGCAGGATTTCATGCTTTGAATCATAGTATGTTTGAGTTGGCACGCAAGTATAAAGAAGAAGGAATGGCAGCTTATTCAGAGCTGCAGCAAGCTGAATTTGCAAGTGAAAAAGATGGCTATACTGCAACAAGACATCAACAAGAGGTAGGAACAGGATACTTTGATGACGTGGCCCAAATTATATCTGGAGGAACCTCGTCAACAGCAGCATTAGCTGGTTCGACAGAAGAAGAACAATTCACGTATTAAGAACCGAAAAAGTAGAATTCCGAGTTGGAGGGAATTCTACTTTTTCTAGTATATTAGAATGAAACATTCGCTTTATGTCGAATTATTTCCCGAATATTTCATGTTGGCGAATGGAAAGAATGCTGTTAGGATAGAGCATTGGTAGCGTGTCTGAATGAAAATTGCGCAGAAATCATCACTTTTGAAATATAATTGTAACATTATCATAACATAGGTGAAATTTTTAGATGATATACTTCTAATTGCCTAAGTTAATAGATTATAAAAATGAATCACATACTGCCTACATATTTTGATAGATTATAAACAGATACATATATAAACTCTAGCATTTTCAGCAGATGTGACATGGGGAAGCGAGGAAAATAACGTGTTAAAAAAGACAATGATTACGGTTGCTACAATTACTGTAGTAGGATTAGGTAGTGCTTTTTTCACAGATTCGATCCATGCTGAAACGCTACATGATTTAAAAACAAAACAAGAAAAAATACAAGATCAACGTGCAAATATTAAAGCAAATCTATCAAAGGCTGAAGCAGATATTGCGGATATTTTAATTGATTTGGAAAATTTAAACGATGAAATTTCTCGTACAGATAAAGCGCTTAAAGAAAATGAAAAAGCGATGAAGAAAACGACGGATGATATTGCTGCTACAGAAGCAGAAGTTGCAGAATTAGAAGAAGCTATTGCAAAGCGTTATGAAATATTAAAACAGCGCGCAGTTTCTTACCAAAAAAGCGGTGGTAACATCGGTTATCTAGATGTAATATTCGGTTCTAATAGTTTCGGTGAATTTATTAGTCGTGTATCAGCAGTTACTAAAATTACCGAATCAGATCAGGAATTAATGACACAAATCGAAAAAGATAAAGAAAATGTTGAAAAAAAGCTTTCTAACCTTGAAGATATGAAGGTTGAACTTGAAGGTATGAAAACATTAATTCTTGAGCAGAAAGAACAAAACGAAGCAAAGAAGCAAGAGCTTAAGCAGAAGAAAAAAGATTTACAAGCGAAAAAAGACAAGCTACAGTTAAAAGATAGTAATCTTGCATCATTAGAAGCTCAAGTTCGAAACAGTATTTCTTCAGCTACTGCACCACAAGTAAGTAGCTCACAGAGTGGTGGCGGAAAGCTAACAACGCTTGGAAGTAAGAGCCTAGCACCATCTAAAAGCTTTAATTCTGCGATAAGTGCAGGCTATTCTGTACTTGGTACACCGTATGTATGGGCAGGTAAAAGACCTGGTGGATTTGACTGTTCCGGATTCGTATCATGGGCATATAGTAAAGCGGGCGTTTCTATCCCATCAAGTACATCTGCACTATCTGGTGTCGGAAGTAAGGTAACTTCAGGGCCACAGCCAGGTGATCTCGTATTCTTCAACACGTACAAGACGAATGGTCATGTTGGAATCTATATTGGTGGCGGTAAATTTATCGGTGCACAAAATTCCACTGGAGTAGCAGTTGCAGATATGACAAGCGGTTATTGGAAAAGCAAATTTAATGGACATGTACGACGTGTTCGCTAATATATAAATTTAGAGCGCATTGGAAGTTTAACTTCCAGTGTGTTTTTTTGTTGTGGTTAAAAGGAATTTGTTCTAATCTAGAAAAGAAATATAACAAGGTTATTTTATGTAAAAGGATTCTTTTTTGTAACTATTGAAGGTATAATATAATTTGTAAATTTAAATAAATTACATTTGTGGAGGGAATTTCTTAATGAATATAAATGACTATCGTAAGCCAACTTATGACATTGATCCAATCTACATAAAGCGTTGGTCGCCAAGAGCGTTTCAAGATAAGCAAGTTTCTGATGAGGTACTGTATAGTTTATTTGAAGCAGCACGTTGGGCACCATCAGCTGGAAACGTCCAACCTTGGCGTTTTGTTTTCGCGAAAAAGGATGCAGACAAAGAAAAGTTCTTATCATTTATATATGAATCAAATACAGTATGGTGTAAGCATGCTTCTGTATTAATGGCGGTAATCTCGAAGGAAGAAGCAGAGCTCTTCGGAGGGAAAAATCCTACACATGCATTTGACACAGGAACAGCATGGGGTTTCTTTGCTCTAGAGGCTGCTCGTAAAGGGTTAATCACACATGGTATGGGTGGATTTGATCGTGAGAAAGCAAAGGAAGTTTTAAATATTCCAGCTGGATATACAGTCAATGCAGTTGTAGCAATCGGCTATCAAGGTGAAAAGGATACATTACCTGAGCAATTTCAAGCACGCGAAATTCCTTCGCCCCGTAATGAATTTGACACCTTTGTTTTTGAAGGTTTATTTAAATAATTAACAGCCGTAAAGAGAAGGTGAAGTGCCCATCAATTGTTAGACAGCCTCTAACAATTTGGTGGGCAGTTTTTCTATGGCAAAATTTATTTCCGAAGATAAATTAGAAGCAGTTACTCGTTATCTATTCAAAAACTCAAATCTAACAAAAATCTATACTATTCTACGCATCTCGATTTCTTCTTTTATAAAATTGCTTCCCTTTTTAAATCCACCTTTATAATATAAAAAAACTGCCTAAATATACAAAAAGAGGATTAAGGATTATTTAAGCCGGGTATTGTATAAATACCTCATGTTATCTTCTCTTTAACTCTTTAAATACGCGTTGATTAGAAAGGAATGGCTATGAAGAATCGTGCATATAAAAATCCCGTCTTTATTGTTTCTGCGATAGTAGTATCTATTTTAGTTATTTTAGGTGCAATATTTCCTGTGGGCTTTGGAGCTGTAGCAGAAAAATTGTATAATTTTACATCAAATAGTTTTGGTTGGTTTTATTTATTAGCTGTATTCATTTTTGTTATCTTTTTAATTGGAATTTCGATTAGTAAGTATGGAAAGGTTCGTTTAGGTCCTGTCGATTCAAGACCCGACTATCCATTTTTCACATGGATTGGCATGCTTTTTTCTGCTGGTTTTGGAGTTGGCTTAGTTTTTTGGGGAGTAGCAGAACCAATGAGTCACTATTTTATTACCCCCTTTTCTGATTTAAAAGCACAGACAGAAGAAGCTGCTAGAGTTGCTATGGGTTATGCTTACTTTCATTGGGGAATTAGTCAATGGTCTGTATTTGGAGTCGTTGGTCTTATTATGGCTTTTCTTCAATTTAAAAAAGAAAAGAGTGCACTCGTTTCTAACTCCATTAAACCAATCATCGGAAAAAATAAAGCAGTGAGTAATACGATTGATTCCTTAGCTGTGATCGCTACGGTAATGGGAATTGCTACCTCTCTTGGACTTGGTATTTTACAGATGAATGGTGGGTTAAAAAGTGTTTTTAATATACCGAATTCTGTTTGGGTTCAATTAGCAATTGCTGTCGTCATGCTCATAACCTATTTACTATCTTCCAGTACTGGACTAAATCGAGGAATTAAATGGTTAAGTAATATTAATTTAGGTCTTTGTCTCGTTTTATTAGCGTTCGTATTTTTTGCCGGACCAACTGTATTTATTTTAAATACGCTCGTATTAGGAATTGGTGATTATTTATCTCATTTTATTGAATATAGTCTGCGTTTAACTCCATATGAAGGAGGAACATGGGTACGAGATTGGACTATTTTCTACTGGGCATGGGTAATTGCTTGGTCTCCATTTGTAGGTGCTTTTGTAGCAAGGGTTTCGCGTGGAAGAACGATTCGCGAGTTTATATTTGGAGTATTAGTAGTCCCGCCTGCTATTGCTTGTTTATGGATTGCTGCCTTTGGAGGAACAGCGATTTATAGCGACTTGTTTAAAGGTACAAAAATCGCTGAAGCAGTTAATAGTGATGTTACTGTCGCACTATTTAAGCTTTATGAAACTTTACCATTTTCAAATGTGCTATCTATGCTCTCAATCTTATTAGTGTTCACATTTTTAGTAACGAGTGCTGACTCGGCTACCTATATTCTAGGGAGTATGACTTCAAATGGTAGCTTGAATCCATCATTACCTATTAAAATTATTTGGGGAGTGTTGATGACTGCTATTGCGGTTGTTCTCCTTTTAGCGGGCGGACTGGATGCATTGCAGACAGCTTCGTTAATCGCAGCTCTACCATTTACAATTATTTTGCTTTTGATTGTTGCCTCGTTTATAAAGACGATAAAAACAACGAATAAAAACTAAATGAACATCCATAAAGAAGCGTCTATTTCTGTCCATGAGATAGGCGCTTTTTTATTTGGTTGAACGATCAAGCTTGCATTTAAAAGTGGTAGTTTTTTCAAAATTCAACATGTATAATAGAAAGAACTATTCCATTTTTCTAAATATAAAGTAGATATACTTATACATGCTTTCAGCGTATGCATTATCAGAAGGGGGAGAAGGCTTGGATTGGGAAAGTGTATTTGATGTTGATTATAGTAAAAACAAGGATTTTTTACTAAGCATTAGCCTGTTGATGCTTGTGCTTGGCGTTATTTTTCAGCAATATTGGTTGCTTGCATTAACGGTATTGCTAATTTCGTATATCATCCTAAATAAATGGTACGACAATGTTGTAGCAAAGAAATTAAAATTACAAAACAAGAGGCAAACGATTCGGTTGTTTCCGGATGAGGAAGAAGCAATGTTTATCGTCTTTCGAAATCAATCATTTTTTCCTTATATAAATGGGCGGCTTCGCTTTCAAATGCCGGCAAAGATTGATTCGCCCTATAAGGATAAAACAAGCGGACAATTAGCAGACTTTGAATTGCCTTTTTCTATAAAAGGAAATAGTAATCCAGTTGTGCAGCTTCCATTTATAGCGAATCAACGAGGAGTAGCTAAGCTAACGAATATTTCATTTGTATTTCCACATTTATTTAATTTTGGAAAAGTAAATCTTCAGTATAAGCCATATTTAAATACAGAAATTATTATCTATCCGCGGCTCCTTCCTGTTGCTGGAGCTCCATTAATTGATCAGGTAATCTATGGTTCACATCGAACGCGAATATCTCCTTTTGAAGATGTGCAAACAATTATTGGCACAAGAGCTTACCAACAATCCGATCCATTTCATCGAATAAATTGGAACGCATCGATGAAAACGACACAGCTACAGTCAAATGTATTTGAACCTGTTATTGACCATTCGATTACATTTATTGTTAACTTACATACTTCGCATCACCAGCAGCGTGAAGGTCTCCTCCATATGGAGAGGCTGCTTTCCTATACTGCATTTCTGTGTCATTATGCATTGGAAAAAGGATTTTCTTATGAGCTGTTTATTAATGCTAGAAAGCCTGGTTCTGTTCCGTTCGTTCATACATTAGCAGGAGATGGAAAAAAGCATTATATGCATTGTTTAGAAATGATTGCACGGATTCATAGCCTGCCAATGACTGTTCCTTTTGGTGAAATGCTTTATCATGTGGGACAAGGTAGAGAAAGAAGAAATACGTTAATTATTATCGGTGAGTTAACGGAAAAGAGTCATCGTGTAATAAGGGGCTGGCATCATTTTGGATCCGTTTTACAATTAAAGCTTTTTGATGATGGTGCATCTATTCAACCTTTGGAAAGGGGGAAGACAGCTGTTGCAACTGAAACAACCAATGATAACGAGAGCGTATCACTTTATAAGTGAAATGATCATTATTTTTCTATGCTTCCTACCAATCCTCCATTATGGATATCAATGGATACCATTCTGGTCTTATTTATTCTGTTTAGTTGGCATAATGATCATCTATTCCTTGTATTCCACGTACTTTGATACGTATGCCATATACATAGTGACGACGCCAGTAATCATGCTTTGTTTCTATTTTCTTTCGTATCCATTACTATGGAGTATTGTTTTTCCTATCTTATTTACATGGCGTTTTATAAAGCTTCGAAATGAAGCCTATCTCGAAAATGAGATGCTTTACATAAAGATTATTTTTTGTGAGGCAATTATCTTATTAATGTGGCTACAGTACATGGAAATAGCCATCTTTACTGGACTTACACTTATCCTGTTAGTTAGTGGGTATTGGGGTGGTCATATAAAAGCAGACAGAAGTACAAAGGAACAGCTGTTATCAACAAGGATTGGTTGGTTAATATTACTTATTCTTTCTGTGGTAGGGGGTCTGTTTTTATTTTTATACGGCTTTGGGGTTCCTATCATAGACAAGGCATTGGAAGGCTTCATAATGGTAATCGCTTGGATAGCAAGTATTCCTTTTCGTATTTTAGACGCGTTTGGTATTGAATTAAAACCACTCAAAGAACCAGAAATCCCAATTGAAAGTTCCAATGCTGATCAAATAACAGAAGAAATGATAATGAACGAAAATGCCTCAGACAAAGGTAATTGGCTAGATTTTTTTTATGCAACGTTGCTCGGCTTGATCATTGTATTCCTGCTCTTTAGTGTAGTAAAGGCTGTTCGCAAAAGGTTCAGAAGTGAGCGATTGGCAGCAGAAGGAGGCGTTATCGTAACGTATGAGGCGGAAGCTACTTCTACCAGTGCAAAGAAACGAAATGGGCGCTTGAAAAAGTTATGGGAACAATATCGCATCCATCCGGTAAGAAAAATGATTGTCGATTTTGAACGAAAAGCAATAAACCACCGTCGTGGACGAAAAGCGTATGAAACGCTTGAAGAATGGTTTAATCGGATTGGTGTCTCCATCGATACGGATACTTATCAAAAGGTTCGTTATGGAGAAAAAGATGTAAGCAAAGCGGAAATGGCTGTATTGAAAAAACAGCTTATTGACGGAGAAGCGTTATTGAAATAACTGATTTCAATAAGGTATGGACTAAAATAGAAAGTTCCTAAGCTAGAGGAGGAAGAGAATATGGAAGCAATCAAAAAAGCACGAGCTATGTTAAATGATGTCATTTTTGGGAAAGAAGAAGTAATTGATTTACTTTATATTGCACTGTTAGCACAGGGGCATGTTTTATTAGAGAGTGTTCCTGGTACTGGAAAAACAAAGCTGGCAAAAAGCTTTGCAAAGGTGATGGATGGGAAATTTGGACGTGTACAATTTACACCAGATGTTTTGCCAAGTGATGTAACTGGGATTCGATTTTTTAATCCGAAAACACAGGAATTTGAATTGCGCGTTGGTCCCATTGCATCTAATGTTCTATTAGCAGACGAAATAAATCGGGCGACGCCAAAAACGCAATCCAGTCTATTAGAAATAATGGAGGAAAATCAAGCCACAATAGATGGAGAGACGATTTCAATACAACGACCGTTTATCGTTATCGCAACCCAAAATCCGGTAGAAAGTAATTATGGTACGTTCCCTTTGCCTGAAGCACAGTTAGACCGATTTTTATTCCAAATTGATTTAGGATATCCAACACTTCAAGATGATAAGCAAATCCTTTCTACATATCGAACGACTGACCCATATGAAACGATTAAAGCTACCTTGTCGTTAGATGATATACGTCATCAACAGGCGCAAATCAAGCATGTGCACGTGTCAGATGCTGTCACTGATTATTTGCTAGCTCTCGTCCACCAATCAAGACAGCATCCTGAGGTAGAACTCGGTGTAAGTCCAAGAGGCATGCTAGCATTAATGCGTGCTGCGCAAGCACGAGCAGCAATCGATAATCGAGATTATATCACGCCCTCAGATGTAAAAATATTAGTTCCTTATGTTTTTCCACACCGTATCATTTTAACAATGGAGGGATCCATTAAGAAAACCCGCATGCAAATTGTTAATGAAATAATCGAAGCAGTTCCTGTTCCGGTAGAGCAGGTGAGTAAGTAGAAATATAATATATAACTAGAACTCCTTCATGTTTATGTCTTTTAAATATCGGATAAACAAAAAAAGACGATAACATTGAAAGGAGCGCAAATACATGGAATGGAATAGTATGCTCGAACGGTTGGAGAAGATTCAACGAAACAGCCCAAGTAAAATATTTACGATGTATTTAAATACGGATCCATCAGATCCCGAACAACAGGGTGGAGAATGGAAGATTCACTTTAAGAATGGTATGCGAAACTTTGAACAGTACTTAGAGAAAGATAACAATAAAGAAGAATTGCAACATTTTCAGCTTGTAAAACAAAAGGTAGAAAAATATATTCGTGAGTATGAGCAGCATTTGATGCGCGGCATCATCTTGTTTGCAACAGCGGATGAGGAAATTTGGTTTGCTGAACGTGTGCAAATAAGACTTGAAACCTCCTTTTCTTGGCAGGAAACACCGGAATTAGGACAATTAAAAGAAATGATGTCACAATATCCAAAAGCAGGAATCGTGTTGGTGCAGCAGGATGAAATTAAAATTATAGATACGTTTTTGAATGAAATAATGGAAAAGATATGGTATCAGTTAGATATTGACACAGATGATTGGCGGGTTAAACAAGGACCAAGAAAAGCCGCTCCGACTTCGGGAGCAGGGTCGAGTAATTTGCAGAAAGAGCAATTTGCTGCAAGATTTAAAGCGAATAAGCAACGCTGGTATAAGCAAATCGCACCGAAGATTGATAAACTGGCAAAGAACCATCACTGGGAGGAAATATATATTCTAGGTGAAGCAGATGAAGCAAATGAAATGAAAGCGCAAATGAATAAAAACGTAACAGCTTTAATTCAAAAAAACATGCTCGATCACGAGGAAACAAAGGTGCTGAAGGAAGTTTACGGTTCTTGAAGCAGAGATTTTTTTATTAGGCGTTGATCCAAAAAGGATTAGCGCTTTTTTGAATGGGAAACGAACTACCACTGTACAATCGATAGTTCGTTCGCTTGATTTAAAATACGAAAAGAGAAAAACAATTTTTACAACTATTGAGAGTTCTAAAAACGTGGATCAGAACTTTAAAGATTTTAAAATTAGCAAACGCTATTCTAGATCAAATCACATCACATCCTAAACATTATTGGGATTTCCTATTGAATAAAGAATCACTTTAAACCGGAAGATGAGTTAAATGAGCATTAGTCTACATAAATAAGCTGACATTTTTAATGGTTATTCAAAAGGATGAGCATTTTTTATTAACATAAGTAATATTGGGACCTTATTTAAGGAAGATGTTACAGTGACAGCAATTTTATTTAACACAACTTGTTGATGAGTACACCGATTTTAAGATGTGATTGTTCGCTGGTTTTTATTGTTAATATCAGTAAATGATTGAATCATATGGTGCCGAAATTGTTTAGCTACATATGAATACTTTCTTCTTTTGATCCAAGCAAAGCCGACCATTTGAAAACAATCGTTATTTTTCAACCGAATAATTTTTGTATTGGTCAATTGATTTCCTAAGAATGAATATTGTGGATAAAATGAAATACCTTGCCCTTCATTTACAAGCTGTAAAACAATTGACATTTCAGTTCCCTCAAATACAATGTTTGGTTTAAATCCAACGTTTAAGCAACATTGTTCATATATACTCATCGATTCTACCCCTGATTTATAACCTATAAATCGTTCATTTTTTGCTTCTAATAAATCTATTTCGTCAAATTGTGCTAGCCGATGATTTTTAGGAACAATTAAATCTAAACGTTCTTTTAAGATGGGTAGCCATTCAATATCTGGACCAGTGATTGGAGTGTTAGAAACACTTAACTCAATTTCTCCACTTATTAGTCGTTCCTTGGCTACAGCATCAGGTAGTATGGATTGATAGATTCGGACATTAGGTCTACGTTCATAGAAACTTTTAAAAACAGACGGTAAAATAGTAGAACTCATTACACTAATAGATACTCGATCTTCTTCTATTCCTGCCATTTCTTGTAATGATTCATGTGCCTCCTCTAAAATTCTTAAAGCACGCTCAGCTTCTTTTGCAAAAAAAATTCCGTAACTATTTAAAAAGATTTTTTTTCCTTTTCTATCGAATAAAGAAACTCCTAATTCATCTTCTAGTCTAGCAATAGTTTTACTTAAGGATGATTGAGAAATATTTAATACTAGTGCTGCTTGAGACATATGCTGAGTCTTTGCAACAGTGAGAAAGTAATGTAGTTGTAGTAATTGCATAATTATCCCCCTTATGAATCATAATGAATATATATATTCATTTAAATATATTGTATCGAGATTATTTAAAGTTTACGATATTTATGCTGTGTAACCTTTCCCTTACTATTGAAAATGATTAAAAGGAGTGTTTTTACATGAAAATTAAGGCAGCAGTTACCCATGGACAAGGACTAGACTTTGTTATTGAAGAAGTAGAATTAGCAGCACCAAAAGCAAATGAAGTGTTAGTTAAAATTATTGCTACAGGAGTTTGTCATACAGACGCTGTTGCTCGAGATGCGGCAATTGCCCCACTGCCTGCAGTGCTTGGGCATGAAGGATCAGGGGTTGTAGAAGAAGTTGGTAAAGGGGTCAAACATTTAGAAAAAGGAGATCACGTTGTAATCTCTTTTGCGCATTGTGGTCATTGCGAAAACTGTTTAACAGGTCATCCAACAGTTTGTGAAACTTTCAATGATTTGAATTTTGGCGGTGTTAATGACGATTACACACATCGGCTATCAAAAGATGGTCAATCACTTTCAACCTTTTTTGGACAATCTTCATTTGGTACATTTGCGGTTGCCCATGAACGTAATGTTATTAAGGTTGATAAAGATGTGGATTTAGCATTATTAGGTCCCTTAGGCTGTGGCATTCAAACAGGTGCAGGGACTGTTTTAAATAAAATTAAGCCAGAATTTGGTTCGACAATTGCCATTTATGGTGCAGGTGCAGTTGGTTTAAGTGCGATTATGGCTGCAAAAATTGTGGGATGCAAAACAATTATTGCTATTGATGTACATGAATCACGATTAAGTCTGGCAAAAGAATTAGGAGCCACACATATTTTAAATGGAACAAAAGCTGATGTAGTAAATGAAATTAAAGCTATAACGAATGGTGGAAGTAAATATGCAGTTGATACTACAGGTGTTCCAGCTGTTGTTCGCCAATGCTTACAAGCATTACGTCCGTTGGGGATTGCCGCAATCGTTGGAGTTACACCAGAAATGAGTATTGATGTTCATAACGATTTAATGGCCGAAGGGAAAACAATGGTAGGTGTAATTGAAGGGGATGCAGTACCAAATGTCTTTATACCATTATTAATTGACTATTATAAAGTTGGTCAATTTCCTTTTGATAAATTAGTAAAGTTCTATGATTTTGACCAAATAAATGAAGCCTTTGAAGCTTCAAAATCAGGTGAAGCAATAAAACCGATTTTACGAATTCATTAATGCCGCTGTTAGAAAAGGTTCATATTAATAACACAAAAATAAAATTTTGTATTTTTGATATGGCTCCCTTGTAATAGACAGTTAAAATAATAAGATGAAACTAGAATCAGTGGGGGAAGCTCTTTCATCCCCACTGATTGTAATTGAACTGATTTGGACATTTACTGGCAGCTACAGGATGACTAAAACTGTTTATTATAAGGAAGAGCTTTAAAAATTCTGCACTATCAAAATGGTAGAATTAGAAAAGAGCTATTAATACAACTTTGTAGGAACACATCATAGTTTAGAGGAAAAGAATAACACAAAGTATAAGGAAAAGATTGGTGCCAGATATTTTTATACTGTCTCTGTTTGACAGGAGGCAGTTATTCTATTATATGAAGTTTATCTACTCAACTAACGTTTAATGAACAGTTATATAAACAACAAGTAAAGAAGACGCTAACGATAACATGACATAACCGCTTGCAGCGAAATATTTTTTCGCAAGCAAAAACTGCAATGTCTCATTTCCAAAGGTAGAAAAGGTTGTATATGAACCGCAAAAACCAATGCCTAGTAATGGCCATGTCCATTCGGGAATTTGTGCACTTACATGGAGCTTGAATAGAATAGCTAATAATAAAGAGCCACTAATATTTGCAATCCATGTTCCAAGCCATTTTTTCGTTGTTTTGAGTGAGATGTAATAGCGAAAAATACTGCCAAAAAATCCACCAATCATTACGAGTATGAAGCTCATTTACTTCCCCACCTTTGAGCGAGTGAAAAACCGGCAAAACATAAGAGTAGTCCACCAATAATACTGATAAATACATAGCTTACAGCAAGCAGCATATTTTCTTTGGCTAACAGGACCGTTTCAACCGCAAAGGTAGAAAAGGTTGTAAATGCCCCTAATATTCCGACCGTAATGACAGTGCTCCAGATTGAAGACACCGAGCGCTTAAATGGAGGGAAATAGAGTAAATAGCTTAATAAAAAACATCCTACTAAATTAGCAAGGAGCGTTGGAAAAGGAAATCCATCAATTGGCTGAAATATGGTCGATATACCATAGCGGCCAGCAGCACCAATCATTCCTCCAGCCCCAACAGCTAGTAATAAAGTCGGTTTTATGTGTTGCGACAATTTGGACAGACTCCATATATTTCAAATTTATGATCCTCGATGATGTAATTAGGAAGCGCTCCCTCTAATTCATCCATTGGACAAAGATTAATTTCTTTCGTTTTCCCACAATCACTACAAATAAAATGATGGTGATGATGATGAGAGCACGCGATTCGAAAATGCTTTTCTCCCTTTAATTCCGTTGCCTCTAAAATACCCATATCACAAAAAAGATGTAGATTACGATAAATCGTATCAAAGCTAATGCCTTCGTATGATTTTTCCATAAATTGAATGAGGTCCTTTGCTGTTCGATATCCATCAGCGTGTGAGAAATAGTCTAATATTTCTTTTCGTTTCCCAGTCGTTTTATATCCTTTTTCCTTTAATAAAGTCATTGCATCATGTATATTCATTTCTTTACCCCGCCCTTTTTAAAGTAAAAGAAACTCGTTTAAGAAAGATAGAAGCAAGTAAAATTATGATCGAAACGACGACAATCGTTCCCCCTGGAGGAATACTAAAGTAGTACCCAGAAATTAATCCTATTATAACAGCTGCCTCACCGAAAATGATGGATAATACGAGCATTTGTTTAAATCCTTTTGCTAGACGCATGCTTGCAGCAACAGGAAGCGTCATTAATGCAGATACAAGAAGCACACCAACAATACGGATGGAAGCAGCTATGACAAGTGCGGTTAACACAATAAACAATAAATGAATGTGCTTTGCATGTATTCCAGAAACGGTTGCATGCTCTTCATCAAATGAAAGTGTAACAAGCTCTTTATAAAACAGCCAAATAATAAGAATGATAACGATCGAAATACCTAAAATAGATAAGAAGTCTTTTTGACTCACCGCAGAAACAGAACCGAATAGATAATTGAATAAATCCGTATTAAATCCATTTGCTAACGATATAAAAATGACACTTAAGCCAACGCCACCAGACAGAATAATGGGGATAGCAATCTCCTGATATGCCTTGTAAACAGCGCGAAGCTTTTCGATAAAAACAGAGCCAATAACAGAGAACGCCATTCCACTATACAATGGCGTAATAAATGTGATGGCAAATTTCTTTTCTAAAAACAACCCGAACGCAATTCCCGCCAAGGTAACATGGGATAGTGCATCGGCAATTAATGATAGCCTGCGAACAACAATAAATGTACCAAGCAGTGGTGCAATAATTCCGATTAATAATCCGGTGAAGAATGTATTTCTTAAAAAATCATATTGAATAAAATCAGTTAGCATAATTGTTCCCCCAATTACTCATGGTCGTGTGTGACAATGCTTACTTGATGACCATAGATTCTAGACAGGTCTGTTTCCTTTAAAGCAGCATATTCATTCGGATTTCCATGAAAATGCAATGTCTTATTTAAGCAGGCAATATCTGTCGCATATTCAGTCATAGTGCCAGTGTCATGTGTGACGAGCAATAATGTAATCCCGTGTGCTTTATTTAACTCGTGAAGTAGCTCATAAAAACGCTGTACATTTTCATAATCAACGCCTACCGTTGGTTCATCGAGGATCAACAGCTCAGGCTCGCTAACAAGTGAACGTGCGATAAAGACACGCTGCTGCTGACCACCAGATAAATTCCCGATATTTTCATAGGCATAATCCTGCATTCCAACTTGTTCAATCGCGTGAAGTACTTGCTGCTTATGCGACCGCTTGAAAAATTTTAAATAACCAATTTTTGCAGTTAATCCCATAGCAACAACTTCAAAGACAGTTGCTGGAAAACCTTTATTGAAGGAATTCGCTTTTTGCGAAACAAAACCAATGCGATTCCAATCCTTGAAGTTAGAGATGGGCATTCCGAATAAGAAAATCTCGCCATGATCTGGTTTGATCAGGCCAAGAATTAATTTCGTTAATGTTGTCTTCCCGCCACCATTTGGTCCAATTAAACCTAAAAAAGATCCTTTGTTAATTTGAAAATTGACCTTGCTTAAAATTTCCTTGTCATCATAAGAAAAGGAAACGTCTTTTAAGGTGATTAATGGTGCTCCCATATTAAAAATCCTCTCTATTGTAATGCTTCATCCAATGTTTTTAAGTTTTTTTCCATTAAAGAAAAATAATCCGCATTTTGTTCAGTATCTAACTCTGTTAATACGGCGAGGTTATGAATTGTTAATGCTTTTGCACCAATTTGTGTTTGAATAATTTCGGATACGCGGTTCGACGTATTTTGCTCAAAGATTATATAATCAAGCTGATATTTTTCTGCTTGTTCGACGATACGGACTAAATCTTTTTGTGAAGGCTCCTCGCTAGAGGATATACCACTAATTGCGATTTGTTCAATACCATACCGTTCTTCCCAATATCCAAAGGCTTTGTGAGCGACGAGTAATTTCTTTTGCTGTTTATTTGTTAATACCTTGGAATATTGCTCATCTAATACTTCTAAATCCTTGTTTAATGCCTGCAAATTAGTTGCATACATTTCTTCTTCCTGTGGATTTAAAGTAATTAAGGCATCTGCAACAATGGCAGACATTTCTTTCATGCGAATCGGATCAAGCCATATGTGTGGATCATGGTCTCCGTGATCGTGTCCGTGATCTTCTTCCGTATGTTCTTCCTCTTTATCCATCGTCGTATGGAACAATTCTTCATGCGCGCCAAGCTCGATAGACGTTACATTTTCCTGTGCCAGTGCATCTGCTGCAGTTTCTGCAAAGCCTTCCAACCCTGCGCCAAGATAGATAAATGCATCTCCTTTTGCGATAGCTGCAATATCTTTTGAAGTAGGCTCATATGTATGGGCATCTACCCCTGGTGGGTATACCGATTGCACGTTGACTGTTTCTTCGCCTAACCGCTCGACAATATATTGGATAGGATAAATGGATGTATAAATGGTTAGCTCATCGTCTTGATTCGCTGACTTATCATTAGCTGAGCAACCAGTAATAACGAGTAAAATGAATAAAATACTGAATAGACCATAGCTGAATTTCATATTTTGAGAGTTCCTTTCTTTTTCATAGGTTTAACTTATTTAATGAATGTAATGCAATAAAACTCGTTTTCTATAATAGCGTAATGATTCCGATTTGTAAATAGGAATGATTCCGATTATGAAGAATCATATTATTTTTGAAGCAAAACTATTGACTAAAATACAATAGGGGGGTATAGTATAAAAAAGAATACGAAAGGGATGCTGTTTAAATGGAGCATATCGAAAAAAAACCGGTTACCCCCCGTACAGATAAAGAAAAGCAAGCGATTGTAAATCGATTAAAGCGTGTAGAAGGGCAAGTTCGTGGGGTCCAGAAAATGATTGAAGAAGATCGTTATTGTGTAGATATTTTAGTACAAATAAGTGCCATTAACGCTGCCTTAAACAAGGTAGGCTATTCGTTGCTTGAACGCCATACAAAGCACTGTGTTTCTAGCGCGATTAAATCAGGAGAAGGAGAAGCAGCGATTGATGAGCTGATGGAAGTTGTAAAGCAATTCTCAAAGTAGAAGGAGGGATTCGTTTTGTCAAAAGAAAAACATGTAACAATTGGTGTAACCGGGATGACCTGTGCTGCCTGCTCATCGCGTATTGAAAAGGTGCTCAATAAAATGGATGGAGTAGATGCCAAGGTTAATTTAACGACCGAAAAAGCGACTATTGACTATGATCCAGCGGGAACAGATATACAGTCAATAACGGAAAAAATTGAAAAGCTCGGTTATGGTGTTGAAACAGATAAGATTGAATTTGATGTATATGGAATGACTTGTGCAGCCTGCTCTGCTCGAATTGAAAAAGTCTTAAACAAACAACAGGGTGTTAAGCTGGCTACGGTAAACTTAGCGGGAGAAACCGCCTCGATTGATTATAATCCAAGTTTGATTGACGAAGATGCATTGATAGGAAAAATTCAAAAGCTTGGTTATGATGCGAAAAGAAAAGCAGCTAGCAGCGATAGGAAATCACGCAAAGAACAGGAATTAAAGCAAATGAAAAGAAAGCTGATCATTTCTGCATTGCTTTCCATTCCTTTACTCGTAACGATGCTGGATCATCTTTTTGGACTTGCACTACCAGCTTTATTTATGAATCCATGGTTTCAATTTGCGTTAGCTGCCCCCGTGCAATTTATTATTGGTTGGCAATTTTATCGAGGAGCTTATCTTAATCTTCGAAATAAAAGTGCCAACATGGACGTATTAGTTGCTTTAGGTACAAGTGCAGCTTTCTTTTATAGCTTGTATGAAGCAATAAAGACATTAGGAAACCCGACGTATATGCCGCATTTGTATTTTGAAACAAGTGCCATTTTAATTACCTTGATTTTATTTGGAAAATATTTAGAAGCAAATGCAAAAGGAAGAACGACGCAAGCAATATCAAAACTTCTTAATTTACAAGCTAAAAAAGCGCGTGTCATTCGTAATGATGAAGAAATGCTTCTACCGGTAGAAGAGGTTGTTGTCGGAGAGCGTATCATCGTGAAGCCAGGGGAAAAGATTCCTGTTGATGGTATCGTTCTTAAAGGACAAACAGCAGTCGATGAATCGATGATTACTGGGGAGTCTATCCCAGTTGATAAGGAAACAGGGGCTGTTGTTATTGGTGCGACGATCAACAAAAATGGCCTGATTGAAATGGAAGCAACAAAGGTTGGAAAGGATACAGCGCTTGCTTCCATTGTAAAAGCGGTAGAGGATGCTCAAGGCTCCAAGGCACCGATTCAACGTTTAGCAGACATTATCTCAGGATATTTTGTACCTATCGTTGTTGGGATTGCTATTTTAACGTTTATTATTTGGATAACAGTTGCTGCACCAGGAGATTTTGAGCATGCATTAACAGCTGCTATTGCTGTTCTAGTTATTGCCTGTCCATGTGCACTCGGCCTTGCAACACCTACTTCAATCATGGTAGGTACTGGAAAGGCAGCCGAGAGTGGCATCTTATTCAAGGGTGGAGAGCATCTTGAAAGAACACATCAGCTTGATGCGATTATTTTTGATAAAACAGGGACTATTACAAAAGGAAAACCAGAAGTAACCGATTATATTGGGGATGCTTCTACATTACAGCTCATTGTAAGCGCGGAGAAAGCTTCGGAGCATCCGTTATCAGAGGCAATCGTTAATTATGGGAAGCAACAAGAAGTTTCTTTAATGGAAGCTGATATGTTTCGTGCAATTCCTGGACATGGGATTCATGCAACAGTAAATGAAAAAGATGTACTTGTTGGCACAAGAAAGCTTATGCAAGATCAAGGTATCCTTGTTGATGCTGGTGAAACGGAGCTCCAGCAGTTAGAATTGGATGGGAAAACAGTAATGCTCATTGCTGTTGATAAAAAATATTGTGGTATGATTGCTGTTGCGGATACAATAAAGGAATCTGCTAAAACTGCGATTAATGATTTGAAACAACAAGGCTTGGACGTTATCATGTTAACAGGGGACAATGAACGAACTGCAAATGCAATTGCAAAGCAGGTTGGCATTGATTATGTTATTGCGCAAGTATTACCAGAAGAAAAAGCTGCAAAAGTAAAGGAAGTACAGCAAGCTGGGAAAAAGGTTGCGATGGTAGGAGACGGTATTAATGATGCGCCAGCATTGGCAACTGCTGATATTGGAATTGCCATCGGTACTGGAACAGAGGTTGCCATAGAAGCAGCTGATGTAACAATCCTTGGCGGGGAATTATTATTAATTCCGAAAGCAATCAAGCTAAGTCATGCGACGATTCGTAATATCCGCCAAAACTTATTTTGGGCATTTGCCTACAATACTGCGGGAATACCGATTGCAGCGGTAGGATTACTCGCTCCTTGGATTGCCGGGGCAGCAATGGCTTTTAGTTCTGTAAGTGTTGTGTCTAACTCGCTTCGTTTAAAGCGAGTAAAAATAAAGTAAATAAAAAGGAGAATGAATGATGCAAACAACATTAATTGTAAAAGGAATGACTTGTGGACATTGTGAAAAGGCGGTGCACAACGCACTTGAACAATTAGAAGGTGTAACTGGAGTGGAAGTGCATTTAGATACAGGTAAAGTGGATGTCGTTTATGATGACGCACATATTACGATCGAAAAAATGAAAGAAGCGATTGAAGATCAAGGCTATGATGTAATTGTTTAATGTATTCTATGTTCGCGGTGGTAACATTATCTATAGCTGATGAGGCAAGGCCAACGCGTGTAAGTGGAAAAAGAAATCCACTTTTGAAGATTCATTTTACAAAAGCGTAAGATGAGATAAAAAGTCGGTTCCTGCACAATTGTACAATGTCAGGTACCGACTTTTGTTGTTGAGGTAGATGCTGTAGCGACGTATCTTTATTTATTGATATGGAAATTGCGTCGTATACCCTGAAAATTGCTGATGTGTTTGCATCACCTTTTGTTGATCTGCTTTTTCTAAACTATACCAGCCCTGCTGAAACATTTGATTAAAAAGGTTTCGCTGACAATCTTGGGTTTCGGTCAATATTTGCTGCAAAAGTTGATAGTAGGCTTGATTACTTGCTTCGTACAAAGCGATATTATAGGAGCTTGTCATATATTTTTCTGTGGCAAGCATATCATTAATCATGTCACGTTCATTCATTTGTGAGGTTTTCGCAATTGGCGTTTCTGGATTTTGGATTTTTTGTTGTTGTGGATCCATTTGTTGCATAGGCTTCCTCCTACTTGTTTAGGTTATGTTAATTGATTTGCTGCTGATTTAAATGCACTAAGAGTCTTTCATAATGCTGTTGGTGCAATTTGCCTGCTTGTTCAATAGCTTCCTTCACTTCTGGGTTTTGACATTGCGTGGCATAAAAATTTGCTTTTTTAAAAGCGCCTAAATTCCATGAAAGCATATCACTGATGTACGAGAGATCTTTTGTACTAATTATTTGTGGTGGTTGCTGTGTCGATCCGTATGGTTGCATTTTCTAACACCTCCATTTTTTTATAGTGTGTGATGCTGCGTTGTATTTATGCATCTGTTCTTTCACGCTTGCATACCTCATGATGTTCCAATTTGAAAATAGATTAAAAGCATCTTTTTTTATGAATTGTTATTGCGAAATATCAGAAAATAATTTATTATAGAATATAAGTGGATAGGAGAAGCTATCTTTTATTTTTAGCTTAAAAATGAATGAGTATTCATTCAAAATGAGATAGGGGGAGAAATCATGAAGCAATCAATCAAGCGTGCCGCTGTATTAGGCTCTGGTGTAATGGGGTCTGGAATTGCAGCTCATTTAGCAAATATTGGCATACCAACTTTGATGCTTGATATTGTACCTCGTGCGTTAACGGAGAAGGAACAAGCAAAGGGGTTAACATTCGAAGATAAAGTGGTACGCAATCGAATTGCTGAACAAAGCAAGCAAGCATTAGTAAAGCAAAAACCGTCACCAATAACATCTAAAAAAACCTTAGATTTAATTGAAGTAGGCAATATGGAAGATGATTTCGAGAAGCTAGCGGAAGTAGATTGGATTATTGAAGTTGTTGTGGAAAACCTGGAAGTAAAGAAAAAGGTATTCGCAAATGTAGATAAGTATCGTAGTGAAGGAACCATTGTCAGCTCTAACACGTCTGGGATTTCGGTAGAGGCGATGGCAGCAGATTGTTCAGAGGATTTTCGTAAGCACTTTTTAGGTACACACTTTTTTAATCCACCACGGTATTTAAAATTATTAGAGGTAATTCCAACAAAAGACACAGCACCAGAAGTGCTCGAATTTATGAAGCGTTTTGGCGAAGATCAGCTAGGAAAAGGTGTCGTTGAAGCAAAGGATACCCCGAACTTTATTGCGAATCGAATCGGGACTTATGGGTTACTTGTTACAGTTCGTGAAATGATGAAAGGAAACTATCGCGTTGGGGAAGTAGATTCTGTAACTGGACCTTTAATAGGAAGACCGAAAAGTGCAACATTTCGAACGTTAGATGTAGTCGGCTTAGATACATTTATCCATGTTGCTAATAATGTACATGAGCAAGTAGACGGAGAAGAAAAAACGGTTTTTGAGATTCCGGCATTTATGAAGGAGATGCAAGACAAAGGCTGGCTTGGAGCAAAAACTGGAAAAGGCTTTTTCTTAAAACAAAAAGGAGCAGAAGGTAGTGTGATCCTTGAGCTTAATCCAGAAACAATGGAATATGAAGCGAGAGGAAAGCTCCATACAGCTGCGACAGAAATGGCAAAGCAGCAAAAAGGAACCCGTCGAAAAATGAAAGCGCTTATAAATGCAGAAGGAGATCGTGCAGGTGACCTTGTTTGGTCCATTTTAAAGCCCGTATTACTTTATTCTGCTGAGCTTGTTGGAACGATTGCAGATGATATTGTAGCAATCGATCAAGCAATGAAATGGGGCTTTGGCTGGGAAATGGGTCCATTTGAATCATGGGATGCAATTGGTGTGCGTGAGTCAGTAGAGCGGATGCAAAAAGAAGGAGCTGTTATCCCAGAATGGATAGAGAAGTTTCTCGCCCAAGGCAATGAAGCATTTTATAAAGCAGAAAATGGCAATGTCCATTATTTCCATAACGGCAGCTATATTGAGCAAGAAAAAAATAAAAAAGAAATTCATTTAAAACAAATAAAAGACACACATGGGGTCATTAAAAAGAATACGGGAGCAAGTTTAATTGATGTTGGAGATGGTGTTGCATTGCTTGAATTCCATTCGCAAAGTAATGCGATCGGAATGGACATTATACAAATGGTTAACTTTGCCCTTGAAGAAGTAGAACGAAATTATGAAGGGCTCGTCATTGGTAACCAAGGGAAGAACTTCTGTGTTGGCGCTAACTTAGCAATGATGCTTATGGAAGCGCAGGATGATAACTTTTTTGAATTAGACATGGTAGTAAAGCAATTCCAGAACATGGCGACAAATATTAAGTATGCCAATAAGCCAGTTGTTGCAGCACCATTTAATATGACGCTAGGTGGTGGTGCAGAAGTTTCGTTACCTGCCGCACGAATTCAAGCATCTGCCGAAACCTATATTGGGCTCGTTGAATTTGGAGTTGGATTAATCCCAGGTGGTGGCGGAACAAAAGAGCTTTACTTAAAAATGCTCCGGAACATGCCAAAGGATGTAGATTTTGATCTTTCAAAAGTAGCGAACAATGTCTTTGAAAAGGTAGCAATGGCTAAGGTGTCTACATCTGCTGCGGAAGCGCGTGAAAATGGCTTTCTAAGTCAGGAGGACGGAATTAGTGTAAACCCTGACCACTTACTTTTTGATGCAAAGCAAAAAGTATTGGCATTAGCCAATAGTGGTTACAAGGCGCCAATGCGTGAAAAAATCCCTGTTGTTGGAGATGCTGGTTATGCAGCCATGCTGCTTGGTGCGAAAACGTTACAATTTGGTGGGTTTGCTTCTGATCATGATGTCAAAATAGCCGAGAAACTTGCTTATGTATTATCAGGAGGCCGTATTAAAGCAGGTACTTTAATTGACGAACAAGTAATGCTTGACTTAGAACGAGAAGCATTTCTTAGTTTAATAGGAGAACCAAAAACACAGCAACGTATGCAACACATGCTATTAAAAGGAAAACCATTACGTAATTAAGTAAAGGGGGAAGAAAGGTGAAGGATGCAGTAATCGTTACAGGTGCAAGAACCCCTGTTGGGAAGGCGAATAAAGGGGCATTAGCCAATACGAGACCAGATGATCTAGCAGCATTAACGATAAAAGAAACATTAAAGCGTGCAGGTGATTATAACGGAAATATTGATGACGTCATTATTGGCTGTGCGATGCCAGAAGCTGAGCAAGGAATGAATATGGCACGGAATATTGCAGGGCTTGCAGGGTTAAGCCATGACATTCCTGGAATAACGATTAATCGTTATTGTTCTTCCGGATTACAAAGTATAGCTTATGCTGCTGAACGCATTATGATTGGCCATAGCGATACAATTATTGCTGGCGGGGCAGAATCTATGAGTCTTATCCCAATGGGTGGGCATGTCATAAAGCCGAACCCGACGCTTGTTGAGGATGCACCAGGATATTACATGGGGATGGGCTATACAGCAGAAGAAGTAGCGAATCGGTTTCAAATTTCAAGGGAGGCACAGGATGCCTTTGCAGTTGAAAGTCATAAACGAGCAGCATTAGCGATCCAAGAAGGGAAATTTAACGAAGAGATTGTTCCGGTTGAGGTAACAGAACAGGTTGTTGGAAAAAATAATAAAATCGAAACGAGAAAAAAGCTATTCGAAATGGACGAAGGTGTACGTCCAGATACGACGATAGAAGTGCTAGGTAAGCTACGACCTGCTTTTCATTTGCAAGGTTCTGTTACAGCAGGGAACTCCTCACAAATGAGTGATGGGGCAGCATCTGTTTTAGTAATGGACTATGAAAAAGCGAAAGCAGAAGGATATCAGCCATTTGTTAAGTTTCGTTCCTTTGCTGTTGCTGGTGTTGAACCTGAAATTATGGGAGTCGGTCCTGTAAAGGCGATACCGAAGGCAGTGAAGCTTGCTGGATTGCAAATAGAGGACATCGGTTTATTTGAATTAAATGAAGCATTTGCATCGCAGTCAGTTCGAGTGATCCAAGCATTAGATCTAAAACCAGAAATAGTGAATGTAAATGGGGGCGCGATTGCACTTGGGCATCCGCTTGGAATGACAGGAACAAAGCTTACATTATCATTAATGCACGAGATGAAGCGTCGAAATGTTCAATTTGGAGTTGTCACAATGTGTATTGGTGGCGGAATGGGTGCAGCAGGGGTGTTTGAGCTACTTTAATTGCATGCTATTTCAACTTATTTCATGAGGAGAGGAAGATTATAATGAGTGAAACAAAGGAAAAGCTTTTTAAAGGTGGCGCGTTTTTAGTAGAAGATTTATCAGGTGATGATGTTATTACACCAGAGGATTTTACAGATGAACATAAGATGATTGCTAAAACAACAGAGGATTTCGTTGTCGGAGAAGTGCTCCCACTTGTCGATAAGCTTGAAAATCATGAATTTGAGCATTCCGTAGACCTGCTCAAAAAAGCCGGAGAACTAGGTTTGTTAGGTGCAGATGTGCCAGAAGAATATGATGGTCTGGGATTAGATAAAATTAGTTCATCCCTTATAACTGAAAAGTTCGCACGTGCTGGTGGATTTTCAATTACCCATGGAGCTCATGTTGGAATTGGTTCATTACCGATTGTCTTTTTCGGCGATGAAGCACAAAAGAAAAAATATTTACCGAAGCTTGCCACTGGTGAATTAATTGCAGCTTATGCTTTAACAGAGCCAGGCTCCGGATCAGATGCATTAGGAGCAAAAGCAACGGCAAAGCTTAATGATGCAGGTACACATTACCTTTTAAATGGAGAAAAGCAGTGGATTACGAACTCTGCGTTTGCTGATGTGTTTATTGTTTATGCAAAAATTAATGGTGAGCATTTTTCAGCATTTATTGTTGAGCGTGATTTCCCTGGTGTTTCGACTGGGCCAGAAGAAAAGAAAATGGGGATCAAGAGCTCGTCTACAAGAACGTTAGTATTAGAAGATGCAGAAGTACCAGTAGAGAATTTACTCGGTGAAAAAGGGAAAGGCCACAAAATTGCCTTTAACATTTTAAATGTAGGACGCTATAAGCTTGCAATTGGCGGAGTTGGCGGCGCGAAACGAGGATTAGAGTTAGCTGTTAAATATGTGAATGAAAGAAAACAATTCGGAACAGCAATTTCTAGCTTTCGACTAACGCAAGAAAAGCTTGCAACAATGGCTGCTAGCATTTATGCCAATGAAAGTGCGGTTTATCGTACCGTAGGTCTATTTGAACAACGGATGGGCGCTTTAACCGATGAACAATTGAAGGATGGAAGAGAAATTGCGAAGGCGATTGCAGAATATCAAATTGAATGCTCAATGAATAAATATATGGCAACAGAATGCCTCGACTTTGTAGCAGATGAAGCAGTGCAGCTTCATGGGGGCTATGGGTTTATGCAGGAATATGAAGTGGAGCGTATGTATCGTGATTCCCGCATTAACCGTATTTTTGAAGGAACAAACGAGATTAATCGTCTTCTTGTACCAGGAACATTATTGAAAAAGGCAATGAAAGGTGAGCTTCCATTGCTTCAAAAAGCACAGGGCTTACAAGAAGAGCTTATGATGATGATGCCAGAGGAAGTTGGAACAGAGCCATTAGAGCAAGAAAAATATTTATTACGTCATGCGAAAAAGATTGTGCTGTTAGGGGCAGGACTTGCCGCACAAAAGTATATGCAAAAGCTTGAGCAGGAGCAGGAAATCCTTGCAAATCTTGCGGATATGGCAGCGGAAGTGTACAACATGGAGTCAGCTGTCTTACGGACGGAAAAAGCGATAAGCGCGTCTGGTTTGGAGAAGAATAATCAAAAGCTGCTTTATACAGAGGTTTATGTGCAGGAAGCATTTAATCGAATTGAGGCAGCTGCAAAAGAAATTCTAATTGCTGTGGAAGCGGGAGATAATTTACGAATGATGCTTTCTTCTTTACGCAAGCTAACACGTCATACCCCAATCAATGTGATTGCGAAAAAACGTGAAATTGCGAAAGCGATTATTTCCGAAGAAAAATATATTGTATAAGATGAGAAAGAAGCTATTGCTAATCAATTGGTTAGCAATAGCTTTTTAACTGACTAGGAAATGATAATTATGGATGGGTTTTATTTGGGTTACGTAGCTCTGCTCTTTCTGTATTAAACGGCAGCTAAGTATATTTTTCGTCACTGCTTTTATTATTTGCTATAATATGAGAAACCTACATATAAGAAAGGAGGGATAACGATGGTTTTAACGTTTTATTGGTATCCGAATTGTAGTACGTGTAAAAAGGCGAAAAAATGGTTTGATACGCATCAGATTGATTATGAAGCAATACATATTGTAGAGCATCCACCAAGTAAGGATGAACTTCTACAGCTCATATCAAACAGTGAGCTTCCAGCACGAAAGTTTTTCAATACGAGTGGAAAAAAATATCGTGAGCTAAACATAAAAGAAAAAATTGCTGGGGCAAGTGACGAAGAAATGGCTTCTATCCTTGCAACTGATGGTATGCTAATTAAGCGTCCTATTGTGACTGATGGTAAAAAAGTTACCGTTGGTTTTAAGGAAGAGACGTATGAGGCAACGTGGTTAAAATAGTTTTATTCCATGTAATGGGCAACAACCTCCCCTAAGCGATGACATAGAGGGAGAAAGTGCTGAAGTAAATTTCAAGAAAAACGGATGTCTTTTTCTTGAAGATGAATTGCTAGCAATAAATATCATAACCTAGTATAGTAAAATTGCAATGAATTAACGGAGGGATTTTAATGAGTTTACCAAAGGATTTATTATATTCAGAAGAACATGAATGGGTTAAAAAAGAAGACGGAAAAGTACGTATTGGTATTACTTATTTTGCGCAAGACGAACTAGGGGACATTGTATTTGTCGAACTTCCTGAAGTAGGAGATGAGATTGAAGCAGATGAACCATTCGGAAGTGTGGAATCTGTAAAAACCGTTTCTGAGCTTTATGCGCCACTAAGTGGTAAAGTAGTGGAAGTGAATGAAGAATTAGAGGACAGCCCCGAGCTTGTGAACGAATCACCATATGAAAAAGCATGGATGATCGTAATTGAGCCTTCTAATGAGGGAGAGTTCGATGACCTCTTATCCGCAGAGCAATATCAAGCGGTAACGGAAGAAGACTAATTTCTAGTCATTATATAAGGCTGACTAAGGTTCTAAGGACTACAGTCAGCCTTATTCGCCTTTTTGGGGGACAATATTATGTAACAAAGAGGTGCGAACAATGCATCATTCGGAAAAGGTAATTATTGTGGAAGGCTTGACAGATAAAAGGCAGATTGAAAAGCTTATTACAGAAGCGGTAAAGATCATTTGTACAAATGGAACGCTTGGTGTTGAGAAATTTGATGACCTTATGGATAGCTATGATTTAGATAATAAAGAAGTGTATATTTTAGTTGATGAGGATGAGTCAGGCTGGAAGCTTCGTAAGCAATTAAAGCAAGAATTGCCTCATGCCATTGATATATTCACGAGTAGTGAATATCGCGAAGTAGCGAATACACCTAGAGCGATTTTAGCAGCTGCATTGGCTACAAAGCATATTGCGATTGATTTAAGCTTTCTTCTTTAGGTAGTACTTTGTCATTTCACATACGATACAATACTTCTAAATAAAGAGGGGAATGTACGAACTCCCACTGTTTGACGTTTTTTTAGATAGATTAATTACTAGGGTGATTATTTGAAACAGGTAACAGAAGAAACATTAAAAAAAGACCATTATCTACTTTATATATATACACCATTTTGTGGCACTTGTAGTGTAGCGAGAGCGATGCTAGAAAAAATTGAAAGTGTCCATCAGACAGCAATCTTCTATGAAATGAACGCCTCGTTATATCCCGAATTTATGCATGATTATCAGATTGAAAGTGTTCCTTGTTTACTGATTAAAGATAAGAATGAAGTAAAGGAAAAAGTGTATGCATTTCAATCGATATCCAATCTATATTCGTATTTGTTAACGTATGAACCGACATTATTTACGAAAGAAGAAAAATAATTGGTTGACGTACGGAACCAATGATGCTAATATGTGAATTATCCATTAAAAATTAAATAGCGATTATCTCTTATCAAGAGCGGTGGAGGGACAGGCCCATTGAAACCGCGGCAACCTTCAGACATCTGTCTGGAACGGTGCTAATTCCTGCAAGGCTTCGGCTTTGGAAGATGAGAGAACGTAAAGATGATATAGCGAAACGTCTTTCTGTTCTCTTACAGAAGGGCGTTTTTTCGTTAGTTGGGCATAATAGAACGTAAAGGCGTAGAAGAGGAGGGATTATATGATCTCGATTAAGGGATTACAAAAAATATTTACATTCGATAATAAGCAAATAACCGCCGTTGATCAGCTAAGCCTAGACATTCAAGAAGGAGAAATTTTTGGTGTTATTGGATACAGTGGCGCAGGAAAAAGTACGTTTATCCGTCTTTTAAATCGACTTGAAGAACCAACCGAAGGATCGATTCAAATCAATAATCAAGAAATAACGCAATTAAATAAAAAGGATTTACGTATAGCTAGACAGGATATCGGCATGATCTTTCAGCATTTTAATTTACTTTGGTCGCGAACAGTAAAGGACAATATCGCATTTCCATTGGAAATTGCGGGTTTTCCTACTGCAGAACGCGAGAAGCGAGTGCAAGAGCTAATCGATCTTGTTGGCTTATCAGGTAAAGAAAACGCATATCCTTCCCAATTAAGTGGCGGTCAAAAGCAACGGGTCGGAATCGCGAGAGCATTAGCAAACAAGCCGAAGCTATTACTTTGTGATGAAGCTACATCTGCACTAGATCCAGAAACAACGAACGCGATTCTTGATTTATTAGTTGATATCAATGAAAAGCTTGGATTAACGATTATTTTAATTACTCATGAAATGCATGTTATTCGTAAAATCTGTAACCGTGTAGCTGTCATGGAAAACGGGCGCATCGTAGAGCAAGGTGATGTGTTAGACGTATTTTTGCATCCACAGCAAACGGTCACGAAAAAATTCGTAGAGCAAGTAATGGGAGTAGCAGATGAAAGTGAGTCCATTCACCATTTAATAAACACATACAATGAAGGAAAAATAATCCGCCTTCATTTTATCGGTGAAACAACAAATCAGGCGCTGATTAGTCAGGTGGCAAAAGCATATCCAATTGATATTAATATTTTACAAGGAAAAATAACACAAACACAGCGCGGAGCATATGGAACATTATTTGTTCAATTAAAAGGGGATTCTTCTGATATGGAAGAAGCAGTTACCTTTATCCAGAAAAATACTTCCGTCGAAGTGGAGGTGATTCGCGATGCTCACTAATTTGTTTCCTGCCTTGAAGCTAGAAGAACTGTGGCAGGCAACCTATGAAACATTTTATATGACCATCCTTGCTTTAGTGGGGACCTTTATTTTCGGAATCTTACTTGGACTTCTGCTTTATCTCACGATGCGAGGCGGGATATGGGAAAATAAATTTATTAACTTAATTGTTGCTTCCTTTGTAAATATCTTTCGCGCTATTCCTTTCATTATATTAATATTGCTTTTAATTCCATTTACTAACTTTTTAATGGGAACAATCCGTGGACCGAATGCAGCGTTACCTGCACTTATTATTGGTGCAGCTCCTTTTTATGGCAGATTAGTGGAGATCGCCTTGAAGGAGGTAGATAAAGGAGTTGTTGAAGCTTCGAAAGCAATGGGAGCTAAAACAAGAACGATTATTTTTCGAGTGCTCCTACCAGAATCAATGCCAGCATTAATCTCTGGAATAACCGTTACGGCCATTGCACTTATTGGATACACGGCGATGGCAGGGGTTATCGGTGCAGGTGGATTAGGAAACTATGCGTATTATTTTGGATTTCAACGACGTGATTTTGATGTTGTTCTCGTTTGTACGATCGTTATTGTCGTGATTGTGTTTATTTTCCAATTTATTGGAGATTATATAGCAAATAAAATAGATAAAAGATAGGAGAAATGAAGGATGAAAAAATTAGCGGCATTATTATTTATTGTTGTTCTTGGTTTATTGGCAGCTTGTGGTACGAGTGGCGACAAGAGTGCAGCAGGGGACAAGGAAAGCAAGGAAATTACAGTAGGTGCTTCAAGTGAACCACATGCAGAAATATTAGAACAAGCAAAACCACTGCTTGAGGAAAAAGGGATCACATTAAACATTGATCCATATCAGGATTATATTCTTCCAAACGATGATCTTGCAAGTGGCAAATTAGATGCCAACTATTTTCAGCATATACCATATTTAAAGCAAACGGTAAAGGATACCGGCTATGATCTTGATTATATTGCTGGTATTCACATTGAACCAATGGGTGTTTATTCCAAGGATATTCAAAGTATTGATGCTATTCCTGAGGAGACAGAGGTGTTATTAAGTAATTCGGTTTCCGACCATGGTCGTGTATTAGCACTATTCGAAAAAGCGGGCTTAATTAAGCTTAAAGACGGCGTAGAAAAAGCAGCTGCAACGATAGACGATATTGTAGAAAATCCTAAGAAATTAAAATTTTCTCCAGACTATGAGGCAGCATTACTACCAGAATTTTATCATTCCGAAAAAAATGTGCTAACGGCGATTAATACAAACTATGCTATCGGTGCAGGCTTAAATCCGTTGGAGGATGCGCTGTTTATTGAGGATGAAGATTCACCATATGTGAATGTGCTTGCTGTAAAAACGGAAGATAAAGAGAATGCGAATTTAAAGCAATTAGTAGAAGTGTTACATTCAAAAGAAATTCAAGATTTCATTCTTGAAAAATATAAAGGCGCTGTCGTTCCAGTTGGCGGCGAAAAATAATCAGTATTGAGTCACTTTTATTGTGTCTGAAACGGCTACTCACGCATTGATTAACGTCTCACTTTAATGATTCGGTTGTATATGTTAGCATTTGCGAGTAAATTCCTAATAATAAGGAAGAAAACGTGCTAATTATTCATCAGTCAGGTAAATCCAAATCCTTTCGTTATTATTCGTTTATTTGCGCTTTGTGGAGGGTAAAGTCCTTGTGTTACGCTTTATATCGTAAACAAAACGAAAGGATGATTCACTATTACTAGTGAAATAAAGATGAATTACACTTCCGAAATGGAAAGAGCAATGCAGCAGTCGCATAAGATGGGATATGAGGAGTACAGTCGCAAGCTTGACAATCGACTCGCAGTGGAAAAACGGCGTCACAAGGATTACCAACAATGTAAACAAATAATTGCTGAGATAGACAGTCAGCTTCATAGATAGGGAAATGAACAACTGGTGCTTTCAATAAAGAAGGCACCAGTTTTTATGTATATAGGTGCCTTCAAGCAATGCTTCATTAAGTTCTTTGGAAATAAGGCTGGAAAGGGTATTCCCATTATAATGGAATTAAAAAGGAAGACATTTAAAAGAGTTGAATATAGATTCGAAATGATTTAAGATTGTAATGAGAATAAATTGAGAATGGATGTAAAATTTTCTCAAGAAAATAAAGAATTATAATATATGGAGGTATAGATATGGCTGGATCAACACTAGAAATTAAGAATCTTCATGTTTCAATTGAAGGCAAGGAGATATTAAAAGGTGTAGACCTTACAATAAAGGGTGGCGAATTCCATGCGGTAATGGGACCGAACGGAACTGGTAAATCTACCCTAGCGTCCGCAATTATGGGACATCCGAAATATGAAGTAACAGAAGGCTCCATCTTACTTGATGGTGAAGATGTATTAGAAATGGAAGTGGATGAAAGAGCACGTGCAGGACTATTTCTTGCGATGCAATATCCAAGCGAAATTAGCGGTGTAACAACCTCAGACTTCCTACGATCTTCCATCAATGCACGTCGTGAAGAAGGCGACGAAATTCCATTAATGAAATTTATTAAGGAAATGGATAACACACTTGATTTCCTTGATATTGACAAAAACATGGCACAGCGCTATTTAAATGAAGGTTTCTCTGGTGGGGAGAAAAAACGAAACGAAATTCTTCAGCTCATGCTATTGAAGCCAGAAATCGCAATTTTAGATGAGATTGATTCTGGATTAGATATTGATGCATTGAAAATCGTATCCAACGGAATTAATAAAATGCGCAGTGAAAACTTTGGCTGCTTAATTATTACCCACTACCAACGATTATTGAATTACATTACACCTGATTATGTGCACGTTATGATGCAAGGTCGTGTAGTGAAATCCGGTGGTCCAGAACTAGCACACCGTCTAGAAGCAGAAGGATATGAGTGGCTAAAAGAAGAACTAGGTATTGAAGACGAAACAATCGAGCAAAATGCATAATCGTTAGGAGGGGTAACATGACTGTTGAAACAAAGCTGCCATATGAGAAAGAATATATTGTCCAGTTTTCCGAAGGCAGGAAAGAGCCGGAATGGATGAAGTCATTGCGTGTTCAAGCATTGGAGCAAGCAGAGACGCTTGAAATGCCCAAGCCTGACAAAACAAAAATAGGCAAATGGAATTTCACACGCTTTGCCCATGACTACAAAGAAGGCAATTCCATTTCGATGACAAATTTACCAGTTGAAATACAAGACTTTTTTGATAAAGATAACCTACCAGAAAATTTATTGATTCAACGCAATCAATCGCTTGCGTTTAGTTCGATGAACAAGGATTTAAAGGATAAGGGTGTTATATTTACGGATATCTTTACAGCGATGCAGGAGCATGAGGAATTAGTGAAACGTTACTATATGAAAGATGCAGTTTCTGTTGATGAGCATCGTTTAACTGCATTACATGCTGCATTGATGAATGGCGGGATATTCGTCTATGTTCCGAAAAACGTGCAAATAGAAGTGCCATTACAGGTTGTATTCTGGAATGAAGCACCTGAAAATGCTTTCTTTAATCACGTATTAGTTGTAGCAGATGAAAATAGTTCTTTAACTTATGTAGAAAACTATATTTCTCATAATGAGGAAGAAGAATCTGTTGCCAATATTATTACGGAAGTTATTGCCCATAACAATGCGAAGATTTCATTTGGTGCAGTAGACAACTTTGCTGCTGGAACGACAACTTATATCAATCGTCGTGGGATTGCTTATCGTGATGCAACGATTGATTGGGCATTAGGACAAATGAATGATGGCAATACAGTTTCTGAAAACATTACGAATTTAATTGGTGATAATTCGTTATGTCACGCAAAAACAGTGACAGTTGGTCGCGGCAATCAAACGCAAAATATTACTGCTAAAACAGTTCACTGGGGTAAAAATGCGGAAGGATATATTTTACAGCATGGTGTTATGAAGGACAGTGCTACTAATATATTCAACGGAATCGGGAAAATTGAAAATGGTGCTTCTGGATCAAACGCAGAGCAAACGTCACGTGTGCTTATGCTAAGTGAGAAAGCACGTGGAGATGCCAACCCAATTTTATTAATTGAAGAAGATGATGTTATGGCAGGCCATGCTGCATCTGTTGGACGTGTAGATCCGTTACAGCTTTATTACTTAATGAGCCGCGGCATTACAAAAACAGAAGCAGAACGATTAGTAATCCATGGTTTCCTTGCACCAGTTGTAAGCCAACTTCCAATTGCGTCTGTGAAGGAACAGTTGACGCAAGTGATTGAAAGGAAAGTTTACTAATGGATGTAAAATCCATTCGCCAGCAATTTCCAATCTTAAACCAGGAGATCAATGGCCACCCATTAATTTATTTAGATTCTTCCGCAACAGCACAAAAGCCACTTTCGGTAATTGAAGCTGTCGACGCTTATTATCGAGAAGACAATGCCAATGTTCATCGCGGTGTGCATACACTAGGATCAAGAGCAACGGATAAATATGAAGGAGCTCGCGAAAAGGTCCGCAGATTTATTCATGCAAAGTCAACAGCGGAAGTTATTTTTACACGTGGTACAACAACAGCGATTAATACCGTTGCTTACGGCTATGCGCGCCAGATTTTAAAGGAAGGCGATGAAATTGTTATCACGCCAATGGAGCATCATAGCAATATCATTCCTTGGCAGCAGGCTGCAAAAGCAACAGGAGCGACATTAAAGTATATCCCGTTAGAAGAAGACGGTACACTTTCATTGGATGCTGTTCGTGAAACGATTACAAAGCAAACAAAGTTTGTTGCTGTTGCCCATGTTTCAAATGTGCTTGGTACAATTAATCCAGTAAAAGAGATTGCAGCAATTGCCCATGAAAATGGTGCCGTAATTTTACTTGATGGTGCTCAAGGCGCACCACATATGAAGGTGGATGTTCAAGAATTAGATTGTGATTTTTATGCGTTTTCTGGTCATAAAATGGGTGCTCCAACAGGGATTGGGGTATTATATGGAAAACGTGCACATCTGGAACAAATGGAGCCAATGGAATTCGGTGGCGAAATGATCGACTTCGTTAACTTATATGATTCCACTTGGAAAGAGCTTCCTTGGAAGTTTGAAGGAGGTACACCGATCATTGCTGGTGCAATTGGACTTGGTGCTGCGATTGATTTCTTAAACGAAATTGGCATGGATGCAATAACTGCGCATGAAGAAAATCTTGCGCAATATGCAATGGATAAATTAAGCACGATTGATGGGATAAGCATTTATGGACCAAAGGAAAGAGCAGCACTTGTAACCTTTAACTTAGATGATGTACATCCACATGATGTTGCAACCGTGCTTGATGCAGAAGGCATTGCTGTTCGAGCAGGCCACCATTGTGCACAGCCGCTAATGAAATGGTTAGATGTAACAGCAACAGCTAGAGCTAGCTTCTATTTATATAATACAGAAGAAGATGTGGATAAATTAGTTGAAGGACTCTTGAAAACAAAGGAGTATTTTGGTGATGTCTTTTAATAACCTCGATTCACTATACAGACAAGTAATTATGGATCATTATAAAAACCCACGAAATCGGGGCAAGATTGAAGGGGACGTTCTAACGGTAGATATGAACAATCCTACATGTGGTGATCGGATACAGCTTCAGCTTAAGGTAGAGGATGGCATTGTATCGGATGCGAAGTTCGACGGAGAAGGTTGTTCAATCAGCATGTCGTCTGCATCGATGATGACGCAAGCAATCAAAGGGAAAAAGGTAGAAGATGCCTTAGCTATGTCAAAGGATTTTTCCAATATGATGCTAGGAGAAGAAGTCGAATTCGAAGATGATATTGCCGCCCTACATGGCGTATCAAAATTTCCTGCTCGTATTAAATGTGCAACACTTGCTTGGAAAGCGATGGAAAAAGGTGTGCATGAACAGGAAGAAAACGAATAAAGCTTTTTTATCAAGGTAGGATAGCCGAAAATAATTAAAGGAGGTTGTATTCAATGGCAAAAAATATGCCGGAGATGGAAGAATATAAATATGGTTTTCGTGATAAAGACGTATCTATTTTTCGTACCGAAAAAGGTCTTACACGAAAAATAGTTGAAGAAATTTCCAGTATGAAGGAAGAGCCACAGTGGATGTTGGATTATCGCTTAAAAGCATTAGAGCATTTTTATTCACGTCCAATGCCACAATGGGGTGGAGATCTTTCCGAATTAAATTTCGATGAAATCGTTTATTATGTAAAGCCTTCTGAAAAACAAGGAAGAACCTGGGATGAAGTACCAGAGGAAATCAAGCGTACCTTTGATAAGCTCGGTATTCCAGAGGCGGAACAAAAATATCTTGCAGGTGTTTCTGCACAATATGAATCAGAGGTTGTTTATCACAGTCTAAAGGAAGACCTAGAAGAACTAGGGATTATTTTTAAAGATACAGATACAGCATTAAAGGAGCATGAGGAATTATTTAAGGAATACTTTGGTAAAGTAATTCCAGCAACAGATAATAAGTTCTCAGCTTTAAACTCTGCTGTTTGGTCAGGTGGTTCCTTTATCTATGTTCCACCAGGTGTCAAAACAACTACACCACTACAAGCATATTTCCGGATTAACTCGGAAAATATGGGACAATTTGAACGGACATTAATCATTGTTGATGAAGGTGCATCTGTTCATTATGTAGAAGGCTGTACGGCACCAGTATATACGACAAATTCCTTGCATAGTGCAGTTGTTGAAATCTTTGTTAAAAAGGATGCATATTGCCGCTATACAACGATTCAAAACTGGGCAAACAATGTGTATAACCTTGTTACGAAGCGTGCAACCTGTGATGCCAATGCAACAATGGAATGGATTGATGGAAATATCGGCTCGAAGCTAACAATGAAGTATCCTGCCGTATTATTACGCGGAGAAGGTGCTCGCGGACATACGCTTTCCATCGCCATTGCTGGTCGTGGTCAAGTGCAGGATGCAGGAGCAAAAATGCATCACCTAGCTCCAAACACTTCTTCAACAATCGTATCGAAGTCGATTGCCAAGCAAGGTGGTAAAGTAAACTACCGTGGACTCGTTCACTTTGGCAGAAAAGCAGAAAATGCACGTGCGAATATTGAGTGTGACACATTGTTAATGGATAATCAATCTATTTCAGATACGATTCCATACAATGAGGTAAACAACAATAATATTTCACTAGAGCACGAAGCAAAGGTTTCGAAGGTTTCAGAGGAACAGCTCTTCTATTTAATGAGCCGTGGCCTTACAGAAGAAGAAGCAACAGAAATGATCGTAATGGGCTTTATCGAGCCATTTACAAAAGAATTACCAATGGAATACGCAGTAGAAATGAACAGACTTATCAAGTTCGAAATGGAAGGTTCGATTGGCTAAGCAAAATACGGTAAATTCAATAATTTAAGCATGAGGGATAAGCAAATGATAACGGCTATGATAACGTTAGTCGTTTAGGAAGCTTATTGCCTCATGCTTTTTCTCTTTATAGAGGTGGCCATAAGTATTAATCGTTTCCTGAACGTTATCATGTCTCATTAAAGATTTGAGTACAAATATCCACTTTTCTATTTGCTAAGAAAGAAGCGTAACTATGTCTGAGGTCATGAGGCCTGTATTCAGAAAACACCTTTTTGAATGCCACATGAAATGCTTTATAAGACGTAGAACCATTCCCCCGAAAATATAATAAGATTCTTTAAATCCGTACATTTCCGTTTGTTGCTTTGACTTTATTTCTTCTAACATCCCTACTAGAAAATCTGCTAGCGGAACAACGTCGGCACTTGCTTCCTTTTTAGGAGGTCCTAATTCTTTACTATCATAATCGTAAGTTTTGTTTATATCTGCTTCTTTTAACTCGAAGTCAATATCTTGCCATTGTAGCGCTATCGCTTCACCTACTCTTAGTCCAGTGTAAAACATAAATATACACATATTTTTAAAAACTTCATTATCCAGTGTTTGCACGCGTTTATCAAATTCTTGTCGTCTAATATAGCTGTTTTTTTTCTTTATTCGCTTTATTGCAGGAACAGCTTTTGCAGGATCTTTGGGTAACTCAAAGTACTTTATAGCATGATTGATAACTACTTTGAAACCTGAGAAGACTGTTCTAGCTGTTTCATTTGATTTTAGGTTATCCAACAAGTACTGCTTAAACTCAAGACATTGTTGGGTAGTGATGGCGTGTATTTTTATATTTCCTAATTTGTCTTTCATATGCTTGTTATACTCGTTGATTCTTCTTCTCTTAGTTTTTGGTTTTAACTCAGTGTGTTCAATGTTGTGATAAAATACTTCTTCAAATGTCATATCCTCTGGAGCGCCATGTTTTTTAACTCGAACTCGAAACTCAGCCTCGGCATCTTTTGCGTCTCTTTCTCTTCTAAATCCCCGTACAATTTTTTGTTTTGATTTACCGTAAATGTTTTTATACCAAGCAATGAAATAGTATGTTCCTCTTTGTTCATCTTTGTATACGGGCATGATTAAACTCTTTTTACGAACTTATGTTCCGTTAATGGATTTAAAAAATTTATCGAACCACTTTATTACACCTAATGGTTCAAAGCATATTGTATATTTTTCATTGTAGTTAACTGTGACTCCGTATTTTTCTTTGTATCTTTTTAGTGCGAATTCTAAAAACTCTTCTGTTACCCCCATATACTCGGCAAATTCAAATTTGTTACGTATATGCTCTTCATGAGCCTCAATAATTTTAGAAAGAGGCATTATTCGTTCATACGCCCGGGACCGAGCTCTAGCTTCTTGCTTCCTGTTAATAATATTTTTTTGGTCAAGAATGTCACCTGTTGAAGTATGATAATGGCCTAATTCTTCCGCAAGAATACAATACTTATTAGCAGAAGAAGGCAAGAGTTTATTTATCCAAATAACATTGTCGCCGTAGAACCCTTGAATTTTAATGCAATAAACAGACAACCTTCGTTATGGACAGGAGTAGCTTATTTAAACGCTAGTCACACTTTTTATCCTACGAAACCAATAACGGATTGCCGGAACGGATGGGTGCTTGTTTGGAGTTGTTATTCGGTTTCCGATGGTTCATCGAGAAATTCCGACTGGCAATTTACTCATATACCAAAACAGCCTAGTTTATACGCAGGTGGGGGACACAGAGTTGGTTTACGGACAGGGCCGGATAACACTGATGTTGTAAAATATTATTACGTACATCACGATCATATAACGGGTCACAACTTGAGTCAGTTGGATACTAACCGCATGTTGGTTATTCGTGAAATATTAGAATACAAGGAGGTAAATAACTATGCGTGAATGGTATTTTCTAAAGGACGAAAATGGCTATTTGAGCGCAAAGTCTTCCACCAATGCGAAATGAGAACGAAATACAAATCACTATTCCCGATGATCACCCGATCCATAACGACAACTATATGGTTTATCGTTATGTGGATGGAGAGTTAGTGAAGGACGAATCCTATCAAGAGAGATTAATAGAGGAAGAACAAGAAAAGCAAAGGAAACCCAGTAAAGAAGATATGAACGCCATCGCCATACTGGAATTAGCTGAACAATTATCTCTCATGAAAGGGGGTGTCTAAGTATTGGCCATGTTGTTTGCTACTCAAATTATTGAGGGGAATTGGACTTATGCACGGGTACCAAGTATATGGAAAGAGGATGTGAGAGTGCTTTTAATTGCAGAAGGTAGAAAAGATCTGATAAACGCCCAGTAAGGCGTTATTTTTATGCTTAAAATCCTTCCTTCCATAGCCGATATAGGAGAAAGGGAGGGGATTATGTGTGGGATATAGATAATAATCCACTTAATGACATAGCACTGCAACTAGTTTATCTGGCGATATTAATAATCGTTTTTATGGTAGCAACAGCGATTATCCTAGAGTTTGTTCAAAAGTTCATAAGGGTTCATTCAGAGATTAAAAACTTCTTCCTTAGTTTAGCAGGACTAGGCGCAGCTTATGTTTGGTTTCAAGTAACTTTTATGTAGGAATTTAAAGGACTTTTGATCCTCCTGTCGAAATAGGTAGATGGGAGGGGATTACAATGAGTTATTATGAGAAGGAAATACTAAAAGACCTGGTAGAAGGAGAGGAATACACATCAAGACAAATTGACATCTTCTTGCGTGAAAATAAAGATGTTATTATTTTGTCAGACACAGGCCGGATAGTAGATAGTGAAAAAATGAAATATAAAGTAGTCAAGAAAATAGAAAAGTACGTACACAGAACTGAAGGCTTCACTAGAACTTATTTAATACCAAATATGCCTTCAAAAATATTTGAATTGGAAGTTACAAAGCATCCTTAACAGGGGCTTTTTCTATGCAGAAAAATAAGCCGTTATATTACATGGCGGGTTATTTATCTCGGGATTTTAGGGGGTCGAGGATGACACAAACAGCGAAGGAAGTGGAGGACATGGAAAAATTCATGACCGTGCTCATGGAAGTAAAAGTGTCGCTTGCTGAACAAAATGGAAAATTGGACAACTTGCTTGATATGAAAGACAAGATCAATGAGACCTACGATATTGCTAAGGGAGCTCATAACCGGGCAAAAGAGAACGAAAAGGATATTGCAGCATTGAGTAAAGAAATGTCACATTCCGCAAGTAAAGAAGATGTTGAACGCATTGTGAAGCAAAGAGAAAATACTTTTAAGAACTTACCGTCATGGTTGGCGTTAGCCATATCCATAGCGGTTTTCTTATTGACTTATTTAGTAAATTGAAGGGAGGTGAAACAAAATGGACAAAGGTACTATCGTTAGAACAGTAGCGCTAGCTATTGCATGGTTAAACGCATTGCTGGTTCAATATGGTTTGCAACCTATTCCAGTATTAGACGAGGAAACAATTGCTTATGGATTGGCTTTTCTAGCTTCTCTATGGACTTGGTTTAAGAACAACTATATTACGCTTAAAGGAAAACAACAAAAGAAAGTTTTACAACGAAATAACCTTACTAAATAAAGTTGTCTCTAAGAGGGGACTTTTTCTTTTTATAAATTTTAAGGAGCGATGTATAATGTCTTGGCAGAAAAACAAAGTATTTAAAAATGGATCTGATTTTATTAATTGGCTAGACAAGAACTTTGGAAAGTATATTGGGGACCATATCAGTGAGTTACACGTTCACCATACGTGGAAGCCAAACCATAGAATGGAAAGAGAAGCCTATGATTTCCGATTTTCAAAAAGAAGAAATGAATCTTGCTTTACAAATTGCTTTAAAAGATGATTTAACCATTGAGCTAGAATATTTTAAAAACCATGACCACCATAAGATCAAAGGCAAACTTTTAGGTGTAGATGTACTTAACCAGTATGTGAAGATAGAAGATGACTTACTACCGTTGGATAGTTTGACTGGAGCCTGGATAGATTAAAATCCTCACCCAGAGATTTTTTCTTTTGCGCAAAAAATACATCACCTAAATCCTTCATAACCATTTTATACTCATTTGTTGTTAGCTCATTTCAATATCTGGAGTAATTGTTTCCTCTTAAGAGAGCCCTTCAATAACCAAATAAGGACCTTTGATTATTGGCATAAAGTAATAACCATGGATTTATAAATCCATGGTTATATGTAGGAAAAAATATTTATTTAAACAAATTATTAAATAACCCAGAAAATAATTTTTGTTATCATTTCTGCATCACTTTTATTTATTCCAGCATTTCTTAGCTTCTTAGTTACATAGGCTCTAGAGACTTTATTAGGCTTGTCTAATGCTTTACCGATTTTTGCTCCATTCCTTTTAACAGCATCCGCATATTTTTTTGAGAACGGTTTAAGTATCCATGATAAGATGTGGCCCCCGTTTTTGGCAGCAGCTCCAAAGGCCTTTAATCCTTTCAAGCCTGCACCTAATATACCATTTGTAGTATACTCACCTTCATCTTGAAGAGCAACTTGTTGCTCAAAATAGAATTTACTCATTCTTAGATCCTTTTCAAAGGTATCACTCTCAGAATTGAATATGTCAGTTGGAAAATTATCATGGTGGTCTTCGCTAGGGAGTGTAGGTAATGAGTCCAATGTAGTTTTTGCTTGTGCAAAACTCGGGCCGACAGTACTAATTAGTAGTGTCATTGCTAAAGTTACTGACAGTCTTTTTAGTAGTTTTTTACTCAATATTCTTCTCCTTCCAAATATGGTTTTTTTATACAACAATATGCTACTATATATTTATTGTTCAGTAAACATAAAATTGATAAAATTCGATAAAGGAGTGGTTAATGTGACTGAAACCAAAATTGATAAAAAGGCTGAAGCATTTGGAGTAACTATAGCAATACTTTTGGGTACTTTAGCAGTAGTAGCATTTGTTGCCTTACCAATTGGTATTATGTATGGAGTTTTTTTCTTATTATCCCAAACCCCTTTTTTTAGTTTTGCTTTTTATCCTAGTTTTTGGGGTAATCTTTTATTTTTTGGTGGTTATACAATAATAACTATCGTAGCATTTGGATTAATTGATATTATAGTTACAATTCTACGAAAGAGAAAAACTAAGGATATAGATGATATAGGACCTACAACCTTTTTTGAGTGGGTTTTTTATGCCTTCTTGCTAATTGGCTACTTTGCTCTGTCTATAAATCTTATAGATAGATTAGAATCAACAATCATTGGTTTAATGATACTATCCTTTGTTGGAACAGTTGTATACCTAGTAGTTATATTTATTACTAATAGAATTAAAGATGATGATGATGATGAAAATGAAGATAGTGAATTGAAGGCACCTTAACCAATATTAATTAGACAAGCTTCAATATTTCTTTCTTGAATTAATTAACCCTCAATCTGAGGGTTTTTTCTATTGCAATATTTTTACCTCACCAGACAACTCCGCACACAACCGATCACATTCTTTAGTAGTCAGCTCCCTTTTAAGATAAGCTCGCTCATCCCTGCATCCGTAAACTCTCCATAGTAATCCTGTTCAATTCTTTCAATATCCCTCAATGTTCCAGTGTCTTTATGCACGTACCACTTATCTCCACATTGTACATGTCTTACTCTGTTTAAACCGTCCATGTATACTAAGTCCTCACCCTGATATTCTTTCTTACATTCCGGACAGTGCATTTTTGTCATAGTTATCAGCTCCTTATAATTTTATTCTCTATACGAGTCCATAGTCCTGCTTTTTTATGGTAATATGAGGTAAAAAGATTAGGGGGTTCTTTAGTGAAGAAGTTTTTATTGGTATCAGTTATTGTTTTATTCTTAGCAGCATGCGGGGAGAGCAAAGGGGCTTCAACTGTCCATGAGAATATGAGTGAAGATATGGCCAACGATACAGAACAGGTATTGAACACAATGGATACTGCTATTGAAGAAAATAGAGCATTGTCTGATCATGAATTGTCTGTCTTTGATCATTATCTTGCTGAATATAACGGTAAAAAAGATGTTGGTAATCTAACCGGAGAAGAAGAAATATTATTGATAACTACATCAAAGATAGTTGAGACTCCAGAGATATACATGACACTTGAAAGCGATAAAGAAAATTACGAGACTTTAAAAACGCAAATCCAGAGTATAATAAAAACTGGTGAATTTTAAAAAGAGAGAGTAAGTCCCCTCTCTTTTGAATTCTAGGCTGCTAACGAAAATGATAATGATTTTTCTTTAAATAACATTTCAACGATAAACTTCAATTGCAAAAACATTGATAAAACGGCAATGGATTCATTTAGAATCAACCATTTCACTATATGATAATAGAAATGGAAGGTTCGATTGGATAATACAACTAGAACCCTTGTTACAGCATTGTTTGTGGCAAAGGTTTTTGTATATGTATCTAATTTGTACCTTGAAATTAGAAATTTTAACGTTTATATTTATTTTTTGCTATTGATTTTAAGCAATGCTCTTTTAAAATTCTTGATATTTATAACTTAAAAATAAAAACAGGATTAGTGATATATTGGAGAGGAATGCGGTATGAAATATGTTGCACTTGTCGTTGGAAGTTTATTATTTTTAGCGTCATCATTGACGCTATGGTTAATAACAAAGGAGTTTATTATTGACAAAAAGGTAAACAATCAATATGTCTTTGATTCGCTTAGTTTTATCGAAGAGGATGGAGAGCAAAATGATAGTATTGAAAAACTCTATGAACTTGTTGATTCTCCTCCTTATAGGGAAATTCCAAATGTTTCGGTCACGCATACATTTGTCAAAAAAAGTGGAGATATAATTCGTGCAAAGACATACCTTGAGTATCTTTCAGAAATCAATAATGAAACTAATACAAGTTATAAGCGAACGTATCACTTTTACTCTCATACAGTGGAAATCAATGAACATTTACTTGCAGGTAAAAAGATGAGTTTGGTGATGAATGATAAAATTGTTAGCACCTTTCCCGTAGTATTAAATTTGAAAGGTTCTCTTAATCTGCGATATGGCAATGTAGGATTTGTACACAAAACGAATCCAAAAACAAAGAAAGATGAATTGGTAGTAGTGATTCAACAATCTTTACAGGCTTGGGATGTCTATCACCTTCGTCCATCTGGTGAAGTGATGAAGGAATCCTTTCATTCAATAACAGAACTTAGAAAAAAACCGATAATAGTAAACATAGTGAATCTTTCGGGAGCACATGATGAACCGATTGGATATTACACCCAATTCACTCTAGGTTATCCGGCATTTTATTTTCCAATCTTCTTTCCCTTAATAACATTTATTCTTTCTATTACTGTAATTATTTTTTTCTTTAAGATCCAAGGGAATAAATAGGATTTTCTTTGACTGGTTGTTCAAAAAGATTGGTGAAACTGTTATAAAGACCAAGTTAACAGTGTAGCATTAATATTACAGTATTTTCTAATTGTATATACAAGGTGCTACTACCCTATTTAGCTTTTTCTTGTCCAATTTTGCTTGGGATACAAAATTTCGAAATGTTGGCAGAACCCCTGTTAGTGGAGTGGTTACTGGATTTAGTGAGAAGCTTGGCTGTCTTTTACTTTCTAATTGGACTTTAATCAAATCTCTACAATCATTATTGGACAGATAATGGAAAGACTGAAATCGATAATAATATAAAACGAAGGATAGAAGTAGTTCAAACTTCTATTGGAGCAATTTTATAAAGATGAATAATGAAGAATTAAATGAAACAAAGACTATTTTTCTTTAGTTATGGAATCTAATTGTTAGTTTTCTCCATCTTTATTTTCTTTGGACTTTATATGATTACCTGAAAGCTCCTTTGTGAATGCAGATACTGGAGTAATATTAAACACCAACAATATTAATCCCAAAAAAACAAAAAACCTTTTTTCGTTTTTACATTCCTCCTAAACAATATTTAGTTTCCTATCCCTCTAATTAACGCCCTTCGATAACACCAATTTCTCTATAAATCTTATGATGATTTAGATATTTATCTCTTTCGTTCTCCACACCTTACCAAAGCTACAAATTTTTAAAACAGTAAAATTAATAATTATATTGTGAAAACATTTGATATTTCGTAAACTTAATCTGAAGTTCTTTTTGAGTTTGTTATAATGTAAAAAAATCATTTTACTAGGAGGATAGATCATTATGCCATCTAATAATAACAAAGGAACCCAGTGGCGTTTTGCTATCGGAGGTTGGGGGCACTTGTTGTAGTAACTATTTTATTTTTAATATTTGATTATAATATATATACAGTATTGGGTTTTTTAACCGCGGCAGTAACTTTAACAATTGGAAACGCTATTTATGTACTTTACACAAAGCAAAAATTAAAAGGTGAGAAATAGAGTCTTTATCAGACACATTATACGCCCCTTAGCCCTGCTAAGTTATGTATTATTCATATGTAAGAGAATTAGCGTCAGGAATATTTAATTTCTAGCCATAATTAATCGTTGCTTTAATGGGAGTTTTTAACTTCATAAATGATAATCAATTGTTAACAAGAAGAAAGATGATAATGTATTCTACAAAACAAGCAACTCTAGATACATTTATTTTTCAATTTATTTGTATGAAGAATAATTTTGATATTGTGCTTAAATGAAATGACTTTAGATAATTTCACAGTCACTTCCTTGATAGGGAGTGTGGATTGAAATATCTTGCAAGCGATTACGTAGCTTACGTTTAATGTCACTCCCTTGATTGGGAGTGTGGATTGAAATATACTCGATTTCATCGACAAGATTAATAGCACTGCGTCACTCCCAAGGAGACGGAATTCTAGGCAAATGCTTTCCTAAAATGCTACTATAGAAGAATAAACAATGCATCATTATGCTAGAAGGAAGGCGTTTTATTTTTGGTATACCTCATTTGTATTCTCATCGGAATTGTTACGGCGTTTTTTGGAAGCTTAATTGGATTGGGAGGCGGCGTCATCCTCATCCCAATCTTATTATTTTTACATCAATACAGTGCTGCTTTTGCATGGGCAACCCCGCAAGCAATTGTTGGATTGTCGTTAATTGTTATGATTTTTACCGCACTTTCATCAACCATCGCCTATTACAGAGCAGGAAGAGTTGATTATAAGACAGGCTTATTATTTATATCGGGAAGTATTCCGGGTGGGATTCTCGGTTCTTGGCTAAATCAGTTTATTGATGCGGATTACTTTTCTTTATATTTTGGGATATTAACAATCCTCATTTCGCTTTTGTTTTTTCTTAAACGAAAGCAGCCATCAGAAAAAAGTAAGGCAAACGGCAAGCGGATTCGTACTTTTCAAGTGGATGGACAAACATACCATTACACTGTAAACCTAGTCTTTGCTTTTGTTCTTTCGTTCTTTGTTGGAATGCTATCTGGCATGTTCGGTATCGGTGGTGGCTCCATCATGGTTCCAGCGATGATCCTGTTATTTGGATTTCCTGCCCATATTGCAACAGCGACATCGATGTTTATGATTTTCTTCATTAGCATTATTGGCGCAAGCACACACATTGCACTTGGACATATTAATTGGGAATATGTATTTTTCTTTATTCCAGCTGCATATCTTGGTGGGAAGCTTGGAGCTTATGTGAATCAAAAGCTACAAGGAAAAACACTAGAATGGATTTTGCGGATTATGCTTATATTGATTGGGGTACGATTAATTACAGAAGGTTTAGGATAAGGAGCAAGCTATATGCTAGAAAAATTATTCATTTATTATACGAATGATTTACATAGTAAGTTTGATCATTGGTCGCGTGTTACAAGCTTTTTTAAGCAAGAAAAAGCAGATCGAATAGCTGCCAATGAAACAAGCTGGTTATTCGATGTTGGGGACCACGTTGATCGTGTACATCCGATTGCAGAGGCTTTTATGGGAAAGGCGAATGTTTCATTATTGAATGAAGCTGGCTATGATGCTGTCACCATTGGAAATAATGAAGGAATCACGGTTTCACATGAAGACTTGGAACAGCTTTATGACGATGCTTCATTTCAAGTTGTTTGTGGAAATTTACATAGTCAAAAGGCAACTGCTCCTCAGTGGCTAAAGCCCCATGTTACGTTCACCTCTAATCAAGGCGTGAAAGTAGGGATAATCGGATTAACTGCTCCATTTAATGATTATTATGAGCTATTAGATTGGCATGTTTCTGCTCCATATGAGGCACTGAAAACGTATGTGCAAAGCTTAAAGCAAGAAACAGACGTTATTATTTTGCTTTCGCATTTAGGGCTGTCAGAGGATGAAGAAATTGCTCGGCGGTTTCCAGAGATTGATTTAATTATTGGTGGACATACACATCATTTGCTTCGGAACGGCGAGTATGTAAATAACATATTAATTACTGCAGCGGGAAAGCATTGTGCTTTTGTCGGCGAGGTTATTTTAACGTGGGACCATGCTAAGCGATGTCTTGTAAACAAGGAAGCCTATGCTATCGATATACTGAATCAACCAAAGGATTTGGCTACAGAGCAAAAATTAGCAGTATTAGAAGAAGAGGCGAATACAATACTGGAAAAAACAATTGTCCATATCGATCATCCGCTGGAGGTAAGGTGGTTTTCACATACGCAAATTATGCAGGATCTTACAGATATGCTCAAGGCTTGGACAAATGCGGATTGCGCGATGCTGAATGCCGGAGTGTTGCTCGATCAGCTCCCAGCCGGTGCTGTGACGTATAAGGATGTGCATCGGATTTGTCCACATCCGATTAATCCATGTGTTGTTACATTGAGCGGTAGTGAGCTGTTGGAAGTAACAAGAGCTTCACTGACGAAGGATTTCATGGAGCTTAAGCTAAAAGGATTTGGATTTCGCGGCGAAGTAATTGGTAGGATGATCTTTTCTGGAATTGACGTTGTGACCGAGAGGCATGCGAACGGGCATGAATATGTGAAAACGGTATTATTTAATGGGGCAGAAATTGATGGCGACCGCATTTATCGAGTCGCGACTGCAGATACGTTTACATTTGGTAGGTTGTTACCTGAAATTGCGAAATCAGAAACAAAGGAATACATGTTACCAGAATTTTTACGAGATATCCTATCATATACGTTACAGAAAAAATATACGAATGCTTAAGGAGAAGGTCGCTCACTAGCGCCTTCTTTTTGCATATATATACTGTAAAGCAGTGAATAAGGAGGAAATTGCGGATGATGGATGTAAAACCAATTCAGTTGGATGGAAGAACCTTTATTGCAACGCGTGTAGAATTACCAAAAACCAATTTGCTCATTGTTTCGAATGACATTGGATATATAATGTGTGCTGCGTTAGATGTTGATGTATTGGATGAAAAGCTTGCTGATCGTAAAGTAATAGCAGGTCGTGCATCAGGAGTGAGAACAATTGATGACTTGTTGTCAGCTCCATTAGAAAAGGTAACAAAAGCTTCGGACGTTTACGGCTGGGAGGCTGGTATGATTGGAAAAGAGGCATTATTAAAGCTTCCGGATTAATTGCGTTGCCATATCGAGGATTTGATTATATTGAGGTTACAATGATACTTTAATGAGAGAAGCTTGTTTGTAGCAAAAGGATCGCGGTAATAGAAAGTTGTTTTATCTACCTTGAAGGGGATATTTCGCGATTCTAACCTCCTTGAAACAAGCATAGATTGATTTCAAGGGGGTTTTGTTATGATCCGCAGAGTCCGATTTCAAAAAAGAAGAACACCGCCTCCAGTAGGAAATATATTAATGGTGTCATTTATTATATTTATTTGTATGACTGTTTTTAGCCTTATTTGGATAGACAAGGGAATCCAGCCAACGATCATGGAAATCGCTGATCGGAAAACGAAGGAATTTGCAACACGAGCAATTAATGCAGCGGTTAAGTTTGCTGAGAATTACACCTTTGAAGATATTGCAGATATGACAACAGATAACAATGGAAATGTATCTGTTGTTGGTTGGGATGCTTCAATTGTAAATAAAATAAATCGAGCGGCAACGGATCGTGTAGAAGAATTTTTTCGCACGATGAACCGTGGCGAGCCACCAAATTACGAGGATCCGTTAGATGAGCCAAGTGTTTATGGTGATACAGTTGACGAATTAGTGGAAAGAGATCCAACTGTTATTGAAATTCCGATAGGGCAAGCGACAGGAAATGCTCTTTTCGCCAACTTGGGTCCTAAGGTTCCAGTTAATCTAGAGCTTGTAGGAAGTGTGCAAACAGATATTGTGGATGTACGAGAGGAATTTGGCATTAATAACATTTTTATTACGCTTTATGTACTTGTAGAAGCAGATGTACAGATCGTAATTCCTTTTACAACCGACGTAACAAAAGTAGAAACGAAAATATTAATCGATAAGCACCTTGTCATGGGCGAGGTTCCAGAGTTTTATGGTGGTGGTACGGATGGTCCTTCCATTTCCGTTCCGAAAAAAGACTTGCAAAAAGATGATTGAATCTAGTATAGTATAAAGTGGTTTATAAAATTTCATAATCAACCTCAGATCGGTGAGGTAGAGGCGCAGCCAATATGAGTAATCAATGCGAGGATGACAACGATGACCATTGATAAAAGGATTGTTTGCCGAAGTATAATAAGGGTCAAACTTATTATTGCTGGGATGTTCTTGAAAAAGGAGCATACTGTCATGCTTGGAATTAGTGCATGGAGAACTACTGATCGAAATGGAGGATAACGTATATTGCATACAAAAGGCAATGGTAGGTTATTTTCTATCATTGTCTTTTTGTGTTTTTTACCTCCATGTGCTCTTAGAAAAGCTTATTTTACAATGAATGACCATGTAGAAACGGAGGAGACAACATTGGAAGGAACTTTTTATTCGATTATACCTGCCCTAATAATGCTTTTACTCGTATTATTAACTCGTAAAGTATTACTATCACTTGGAATCGGAATTCTTATCGGTGCTTTATTTATTCATAGCTTTCACCCGGTACAAGCGATTCAAGAAATTTGGACCGTGTTTTATACCATTTTTATTTCGGATGGAACGTGGAATATAGGAAATATACTCTTGCTTAGCTTTTTATTACTTCTTGGAATTGTTACTGCATTTTTGCAAGCTTCAGGAGGAAGCGAAGCCTTTGGCGAATGGATGATTCGTCGCGTTAAAACAAGGACGGGAGCCCAAGTGACAACGGCTGCCTTAGGAGTTATCATTTTCATTGACGATTATTTTAATAGTCTAGCTGTTGGACAAATTGCTCGTCCACTTACTGATCGCCATCGAATCTCAAGGGCAAAGCTTGCCTACTTTATTGATTCGACATCTGCTCCTGTAACTGTAATTTCACCTATTTCTAGTTGGGGTGCTTACATTATTGGTATTCTTGGTGGGATATTTGCTGCAAATGGAATTTCCGATTATCCACCACTTGAAGCGTTTGTGAAAATGATTCCATATAATCTTTATGCATTATCAGCGTTATTACTCGTGTTCATCGTAGCTTATTTTAAGATGGACATCGGACTAATGCGGAAGCATGAAAAGCGTGCTGTGGAAACAGGTGAATTATTAAGTCCAGATAAACCAGATGTTCCAGGCGATTTAACAAAAACCTTTTCAGCACACAAGAGTGGAAAAGTATATCATTTATTTATTCCAATTTTAGTACTTATCGTTTTTACAATTGTTACGATGGTAATAACTGGAGCACAGGCAAGTGCAGCTGAAGGCAATGTTACGATCTTAACGATTTTTGCAAATACAAATGTAAATCTATCTTTATTTATAGGTGGCGTTGCTTCAGTAGCAACTGCATACCTGTTTCATATGCTACAGCCAAGTCCAAAGGCAAACACAGCAAAAATTGTAGTAGAAGGAATCAAAACGATGCTTCCTGCAATCTATATTTTGCTGCTTGCATGGATGATTGGTTCGATTATCGGGACATTAAAAACGGGAGAATATTTAGCACAACTCGTGAGTGGAGCGAATATGAGCCCAACTTTACTGCCGTTATTGTTCTTCTTAATTGCAGGTTTTATGTCACTTGCAACAGGAACCTCTTGGGGAACGTTTGGAATTATGCTTCCGATCGCGGCAGAAGTAGCCGTGCTCACAGATGTAACCTTATTGCTCCCGGCTTTATCGGCAGTTTTAGCAGGGTCTGTGTTTGGCGATCATTGTACACCAATTTCTGATACGACGATATTGTCTTCTACTGGTGCAGGTGCCAACCATATTGATCATGTTTTGACCCAATTGCCATATGCATTACTTGCTGCATTTGCGTCAGCTATTGGATACGTTGTTATTGGCTGGACGAGCCAAATGTTCTTAGGAATCATTGTTGCACTTGCGACCATTATTGCCGTTGCATTGCTTCACAATTTCTTAACGAAAACAAATACGCAATCCTAGATATTGTTACTAAAAGCTTTCACCAACTTGGTGGAAGCTTTTTTAGTAATCAAATAAATTATTTTAACTATACAAAATAATAGTAAAATATATTATATTATAAAAGTTTTGACATAGTATAAAAGTACCGTTATAATCTAAAATAATATCTGAAAACATAAAATATTAAAACTTAACTTATTATTCGTGTAGGACTAGCGAGTAATAAGATGAGACAAAAAGGGGAGGTACATGTATGGAAACTCGTTCACAGTGGGGAACACGAGCAGGGTTTATTCTAGCAGCTGTTGGTTCAGCAGTTGGGCTAGGAAATATTTGGCGTTTTCCAGCAACAGCGTATGAAAATGGCGGGGGAGCGTTTTTGATTCCCTATCTTTTTGCATTACTTACAGCAGGGATTCCGATACTAATCATGGAATTTACGATGGGGCATAAATATCGGGGATCTGCACCGCTAACATTTAAACGGATTCACAAGAAGTCAGAATTTGTTGGCTGGTGGGCAGTACTTGTATCATTTGTAATTTCTACCTATTATGCAGTAATTATTGCATGGGCGATGTCATATTCTGTATTTTCATTTAACTTAAATTGGGGCGAGGATACAGCATCCTTTTTAATTGGAGATTACTTAAATCGGACAGTTGATCCAGGTCAAGTGGGAAGCTTTGTACCGGGTGTTCTTATACCATTAATCATTGTTTGGGTTCTTGTATTAGGGATTTTATTTAAAGGGGTTAAAAAAGGTATTGAAATTGCTAACCGCATTTTTATTCCTGCTTTACTTATAATCTTTCTTATCATTGTTATTCGTGCGGTCACACTACCGGGTGCAGTTGATGGATTAGAAGCTTTCTTTAAGCCTGATTTCTCAAAAATACTAGAACCTGGTGTTTGGGTAGCGGCGTATGGTCAGATCTTCTTTAGTTTATCAATTGCATTTGCCATTATGATTACGTACTCGAGCTATTTACCAAAAAAGTCGGATATCACTAATAATGCGTTTATTACTGGCTTTGGTAATTCAAGCTTTGAGCTTTTAGCTGGAATTGGGGTATTCGGGATCTTAGGATTTATGGCTGCGCAATCTGGTGTACCAGTAGATAAAGTAGTTGATGGAGGGGTGGGACTTGCATTTATTGTATTTCCACAAATTATAAATCAGTTCCCTGCCTTTAATGAGCTTTTTGGATTTCTGTTTTTTGCATCACTCGTGCTTGCAGGATTGACGTCACTCATGTCGATCACTGAAACATATGTTGCTGGACTTGTGGACAAATTTAAGATTTCTAGAACGAAAGCAGTTCTTTTTGGTGGCGGACTGGCAGCAATTATTTCCTTGCTTTTTGCAACACAAGGAGGACTATTCTTCCTAGATGCCGCCGATTACTTTATTAATCAATTTGGTGTAGCGTTGCTTGGGTTAGTTGAAGTTGTTCTTATTGCATGGGTTTTCCGTAAGCTCAAGGAATTTCAAACACATGCAAATGAAATTTCGGATATTCGTCTTGGTTCTTGGTGGACAATAAGTGTTGGCTTTATTACACCGATTGTTCTTGGATATATGATGTTCGGTTTATTAAAGCAAAATATTATGAAAGAGTTTGATACAGATACTGGAAACTATGAGGGCTATCAAGATGCCTTTATTATGTGGGGAGGCTGGGCAGTAGCCATTGGTGCCCTTGTCATCGGGGTTATTATGGCCATGACGAAATGGAAAGCTACTTCTGCATCTTCTGAAATGGAACAAAAGAAGGAGGCTAAATAAATGAGTGGTGGAGCAATTACCGTTATGATTTTAGGAATTGTTATTCTATGGGGCGGTTTAGCCGCAAGTATTATGCATGCTGTTAAAAAGGGGAAAGAAGCAAATTAAATGATATAGAATAGGCTAGGACAAAAGATTTCTAATCGACAGAATCCGAATAAAGATCGCGCCTGTACCTGTGGTGAAAGCGCACCTACTTTCAAACTGCGATGCAGTTATTCGGGTTTTTATTTAGAAGCTATCATTTGTTCTAGCCTTATTTTCTAATCTAAAGCATGTTCAAGCGAATGACATTTGGTTTAGTTGTTATTTTGCTTTCGCCATTCGCTCCCATTTACGAAGGTATGGGTAAGGATCAAAAGACCATTCACTATGACCATTGTCTTTATACATACCATAGTGTAGATGAGGAGGAAACTTTCCGGAAGTTCCTGGAGGGCCATAACCACTAGAACCAACACTTCCAAGTTCATCCCCAGGCTTTACAACTTGTCCAACCTTTATATTATCCGCATAGCCGTTTAAATGCCCATAGTAATGATAAATGTTAAAAATATCGCGAATTCCAATTCGCCAACCACCATATAAATTCCATCCCTTCATTTCAATGACTCCATATGTTGTTGACTTTACAGGGGTTCCATAGCCAGCAAAAATATCCGTTCCTTCATGAATTCGTAGCCCTCCGAATCCACGTCTATCTCCCCACGTGCTTCGATAGCTGTAATTGTGACGAATCGAAACTGGGAAATCACGATCTGTTAAATTAACGTGTTGGAATTTCTTCAACACCTTTGCTGTATTTTTGATCGTCTGTACGGTTAAGTCCCGTTTATAATAATTCCATAGGGCAATACGAATTTCATCATCTGTGATACCATACTGTAAAATGATTGTTGCTATCGTATAAAGAATATCTTCAGGATCCTCAGCATCAGCCTTTCCATCTCCATTTCCATCCTTACCCTGTCCATTAAAAAGGTCTATTATAATGGTATCCTTACTTAATGTACTATTTCCAAGGCCATACCAAATCTCTTCTGGAATAGAAATGGATACAATATGATCATCCTTATCCTTTTGAATCTGTCGCTCATACTGATCAATGGCAGCTAAGTAGTACCAGGGAACCTGTGTTAGAGCTTCGGTTTTTTTGTATACTGCCATTCGCTGTTCATAAATGTCAGATTGCTTTTCTGCTGCATGAACAGGATTCGTGAGAAAAATGAAGATAAGTGGGATAAAGCTGTATAATAGCTTTTTGCTAACCATATTTCGTCACCTCCTTTTCTTTGTATTCTATTTTATTTGTTCTTCGCATCTTGTTCATATCCCTGTGGAGATTGTTTCATTTCATTGATGATGCGCTTTAACGTATGTTGATAATCCCTTTCTGAATTCATGTCATGATGCATGCTTTGAATAAAAGGAATTAGTGAAGCGTCCTCTGAAACATACACTTTAAAATATCTTGGCATCATAGACAGTGCTGTTCGCTTCGCCATATCAGCAGCATCATTGGATGATAAAGCTTCATTTTTTTCATAAGCAATTAAGACTTCTTTATCGGTAACAAGTGTTGCAATTTCAATGAATCCTTCATTCCTTAATATGACTCGGGCAATCATGTCAGCCATTTTATTACGGTCGATTGTTAATGTGGGGTTGTTTTCTCTATCTTGCTCTAGTTGATCTCGTTTGTAATTTACATATCCAATTCTTTTATCAAATTCGGTATCAGCCGGGCTTTCTTGATTTCTGGCGGGATCAAGCTCTTTTGAAAGCTTTTCTCGTTCATTCAACGCGCCATTGCCATTTGTACATCCGACTAAGAAAATAAGAACGATGAAGAGGGATATAAGTTTTGTTCGCATCCCATTTACCTCCTAAAGTAAGCTATATTATAATTAGTTTGGAATAAAGCTTCAAAAACATACAAGTAAATATTCAATATAGGTAGTGGAACAAATAGAAAATATGATAAACTAAAGGCAGCTTAAGTGGGGTGAAGTTAGTTGATTGAATTATTTGGAAAAGAATATGAGCTCATAGAAAATATAAAAGAAGGATTTCAGGAAGAGGCAATAAAAGAACGGTATTCAGATATCTTAAAAAAATATGATTATATTGTAGGAGATTGGGGCTATGAACAGCTTCGATTAAAGGGATTCTTTGAAGATAGTCATCCAAAGGCTACCTACGATACGAAAATAAGTGCATTAGACGATTATTTATATGAATACTGTAACTTCGGTTGCGCCTATTTCGTGCTTCATAAAATAACGAAATAAAGGAAGAAGGGTCTCCAGCTTTAGCATGAAAGGAGCCCCTTTTCCCGTTCTTATTCTTCCCAAGCTTCATCATGGATGGGATGAGCACCAGGTGCTTGTCTTGGTAAATCATCGTGTTGCTCCTTATCTGCATAGACAAACGCGCTTTGTCGTCGTTGTCCTTTTTTCCATGAAGATGATTTACTAAAGATTGGATCATCTCTACGAATAGCAGAACCAAATGGCCCTTCAGGAAATTCCTCTGGAACTAAGTTCTCCCGTTGTTTTTCAACACTAGAGACGTCCGTGTATTGTTCTTTATCTTTTTCCTTCATACGATGCACCGCCCTTTCTTTTGATAGCTTTTGCAAATCGCCGATTATTTTTCCTTCCAAAAATTAGCTGGTTATATTTTCGAAATGGAAATAAGGTTCATTCAAAAAGTCCCATATGATATGATAAGAGTGAATGATTGCATACGGAGGGGTTACGATGTATTTTGTCGATCGAACTAAAATAGAGAAAATATTACAGTATTTGGATAGTGTTTTAGAAGAAGTAAAACAAATGTCTCCCAATTCCTTTGGAGAAAAACTGGCATTAGAACGAGCAAGTCAAGTTATCATTGAAGCAATTTTAGATGTTGGAAATATGATGATTGACGGTTTTATTATGCGCGATCCAGGTAGTTATACAGATATAATTGACATCCTGGGTGATGAACAAGTTTTACCTAAAGGAGAATTAGATCAATACAAGGAAATTATTCACTTGCGTAAAATGCTAGTGAATGCGTATATAGCGGTAGAGCATGATCAATTGTACGAAACGGTACATAAGCATTTACCGATGCTTGAGCAGTTTGGTGTCCATGTCCGAACTTACTTACAAAATGAGTTAGGTGTTGCGAATGCATTCACTAATGAATGATGCAGGTGATCATGTTGAATAAACATGTTTCTACAAAGGAAAGGATACTGCTGACACTAAAGAAATGTAATGAAATGACTATCGATGAAATAACGGCGTTTTTTCCAATTTCGGATATTGCCGTACGTAAGCATGTGCGGGAATTGGAAAAGCAAGGGCTAGTTAAGAAGAATACGATTAAGCAGAAAATTGGTCGACCTTATCACACGTATAGTTTATCTAAATTAGGTCATGATACTTTTCCAAATCAATATGAGCAGCTCCCAGTCGAACTTCTACAGGATTTAGAGGAAATGCAAGGAAAAGATGCGGTACTTGCGCTTTTAAATAAACGAGCAGCGCGTGAAAAAACGGATCTCCAAGCAGAATTGACTGCGGATAATATACAGGACAAAGCAACTGAAATGGCAAAGCTACAAGAAAAGAAAGGGTACATGATTGAGGTTGAACAAATAGAGGATGGACTTGTAGAAATTCGTAATTATCACTGTCCTATTGCCAATATTGCTTCAAGCTATCAGCAAGTATGTAACAATGAAAAGAAGATGTATGAGGATATTTTTGCAGATAGTGAGGTAATTGCACATACTTGTATTACAGATGGCGAACCATTATGTAAGTGGACGATTAAGAAAAAGGAAAAGGATTGATGTGAACCCCTAGAGTTAGACCAAAAAATCTAACTCTAGGGGTGTTTTA